>JAZRYN010000218.1:0-28079 GCA_045600745.1 Lachnospiraceae bacterium | reverse complement strand
GTGGACGGCTGTGGTCCTTGCCCTGCTGCTGTTATTTTACTATAAAGACGAAGAGCTGAAAGAAATCCGCTTATGGCGAAGCTGACATTTATTACCGAACTCCGGGACACCGGTAAACGTCTTGACGTCTGCCTCTCCGAGTATTCGGAGGGGCTTTCGCGAAGCTATGCGGCGAAGCTGATCGATGACGGGCTTGTTACGGTTGACGGAAAGACCGTCAAACGCAGTTTCAAATTGTCGGGAGAAGAAGAGATAAAGGCAGAGCTGCCGGAACTTAGACCCCTGCAGGTGCAGCCGGAGAATATTCCTCTTTCGGTCGTATATGAGGATGAGGATGTTCTGGTCGTCGACAAGCCGCGCGGCATGGTAGTACATCCTGCCCCCGGGCACAGCACGGGAACGCTCGTTAATGCTGTTCTTTTTCACTGCCGGGGACAGCTTTCGGGAATCAACGGCGTACTCAGACCGGGGATCGTTCACCGGATCGACAGGGATACGACCGGTCTGCTGATGATCGCCAAAAATGATGCGGCGCATCAAAGCCTTGCCGCACAGCTAAAGGCACACAGCGTTACCAGACGGTACATCGCCATCGTGCAGGGCCGCATTCCGGAGGACGAAGGAACGGTCGATAAGCCCATCGGCAGGGACCGCAGAAACCGTCTTCGGATGGCCGTGGATGAGGAAAACGGAAAGAGAGCGGTCACGCATTACCGCGTACGGGAACGCTTTGCCCGCTACACCGTGCTGGAATGCCGCCTTGAGACGGGCAGGACCCATCAGATCCGTGTCCATCTTGCCTCGATCGGGCATCCGCTGCTCGGCGATACGCTTTACGGAGCGGCTCCGGTAAAATGGGCAGGAAACGGGCAGTGTCTGCATGCAAAATGCATCGGGTTTATCCATCCGAAAAGCGGAGAATATCTGGAATTTGACTCCGAACTGCCAGATGATATGAAAATGATCATGAATAAGCTGAGGAATGAGAATGAATAAGATCTTACATAAAATAATTGTCCTTTTTTGCGCGCTTCTCCTGATAACGGCCTGCTCTGCCTGCGGCAGTCAGGTCCCGGAGGAGACACCGCTGATCTTAGATACGCTGCCGGTCATCGGCCCTGGCATTACCGAAGAAGATACACAGACTGCTTCGGAAACGCCGCAGCCGGATACAACGCCCGAGGAAACGGCTGCCCCTCCAGAATCGGAAAGCGAGCAGACCCAGACGAAGGATCAGGAGACCCAGACCAAGCCACAACCCCAGACGCAGACGCCGGAAATGCTGCCTGATGTGACGAACTTCGTTACGGAAGGAAGCAACGGGTATGTGATCGTGATCGATCCCGGCCATCAGGAAAAGGGCAACAGCGAGACGGAGCCGGTAGGCCCCGGGGCGGCAGAGACAAAAGCCAAGGTCTCCTCCGGTACGGCCAGCCGCTTTAACGGCTATCCGGAATACAAGGTCAATATGGAGGTGGCAGCAAAGCTGAGGCTCGAGCTCTTAAAACGCGATTATACGGTCATAATGACCCGCACCGGCAATGCCGTCAACATCAGCAACGCCGAACGTGCGGCGATCGCCAACGAGGCCAATGCGGACGCCTTTGTCCGTATCCACTGCAACGGCTCGGAGAATGCTTCCGTAAACGGGATCGGCATTTACTATCAGACTCCGCAGAACGCCTACAATGCATCGCTTCATGACGAGGCAAAAGCCCTGAACAGCTGTCTGCTTAAACACATGGTAGCGCTGACCGGAGCTAAAGAAGACGGTCTGATCGAAAGCGATACCTACTCCGGCATCAATTGGTGCAAGGTCCCGGCAGGGCTTGTGGAAATGGGTTACATGACCAATCAGGAAGAGGATGCGAAGCTGCAGGACGGGACGTATCAGGACAAGCTTGCCCAGGGCATGGCAGACGGCATCGATGAATTCCTGAGCACGAGAACCCCGAAAAATCGTTGACAGTTCCGATAAGAACAAAGAACCGGACGCTGTAACGGCACCGGAAGGATATTCTTTGACAAGGCAAAGCCCGCCGCGAAGAAGCTTTTTTTCTCGCGGCGGGTAATTCTGTTAGGCGGCAAACGGATGCGGCTCTTTCATAAAAACGATGAAGCATCCCGGCTGAACGCTTTGGCGACAGCGATGTGCGTGCGGACTTCTTTTGGCCGGGGAACGATGTACGTTAAGCTTTCGCTCGATATCGTCATGGCGGTTTTTGACATAACTTCTTCAACCGTAACAGTCAGAAAATCCTGCAGGGCTTTGTAGCCGGAATGATAATACAGGTAAGCGCGGGTAAACTTTACCCCCGGCAGATGATACAATTCCCAAAAGGCCGCCTGCTCGGCCGGATCTGACGTAAGCCGTGCGATCTCTTTGAATTTCTGCGGTTTTGGATCGTAAATGGTCAGAAACTGCCGAAATAGCTTCACCTTCGTTTCATCATGCTGCATAATAGCGGCAAGTTCACCATCAGACATTCGTGCCGCATCATTCTTTGTAACGCAGCCGGAGCGCTTAAGTCCCGTGATCAGATCTTCGCGGAGGCTTATCAATGAATTAAACCGGTCGCTCAGGCAATCTTGGTTCAGGAGAATATTCAGGGCCTCGATCGGATAATCCGTGTTGATCATTTTAATACCTTCAAATTCTGTTTATCCACATCCCCGGCGAGCCCCGGATTCAGTCCACCCGGTTGCGTCTTTCGCCGTTGATGAAGGCTTTGATGTTTTCTGCCATTTCACGGATAAGACGAACGCGCGTCTCTACGGCCCCCCAGGCCATGTGCGGGGTAAGAAGGACGCCGGGCCGGTCTTTGATGGCATAATAAGGATGGGTCTCGGGGAAGGGCTCGGCGCTGTAGACGTCGCAGCCGAAGGCGCCGATCTTGCCGGATTCGACCGCCATGGCAACGGCGGTCTCGTCCGTTACGGCGCCGCGTGCGACATTGATCAGTACGACCCCGTCCTTCATAAGCTCAAGCTCGTGGGCGCCGATCATTCCGCGCGTTTCATCGTTCAGCGGAACATGCAGGGAGATGATATCGGAGTTTAAGCACAGCTCCTGCAGGGATACCGTAGGATAAAAGCTGCTTGGATGGCGCTGATAGACCACGACGCGGCAGCCGAGCGCTTCGGCCACGCGGGCAACCTGCATGCCGATATTTCCGGCGCCGACGATGCCCCAGGTCTTATTCCGCAGCTCGTAAAAAGCGGGACTTAACCGGTTGAAGCGGCCGGAAGACGTGTAGCTGCCGTCGGCGACATAGCGGCCGTATTCCGGCAGATGCATGATCAGGTGTAGAGCCATGGCAACGGTAAGCTGCGCGACGCAGTCGGTAGAATAGCCCTTGACGTTGCTGACGGCAATACCCTTTTTGCGGCAGTAGGAAACATCAATGTTGTCATAGCCGGTCGCGGCGGTGCAGATCAGCTTCAGTTCTTCGGCCGATGCGAGATTTTCCTCATTCAGCCGGCACTTGTTGGTGATAACGATATCCGCGTCGCGGATCCGGTCGGCGATCAGGGAAGGGTCCGTATTCGGATAGATCACCAGTTCGCCGAAGGCCCTGAGCGGATCGGGTGAGACGTCAAGGCCAATGCTTTCACAGTCAAGAATTACGATTTTCATCATCAGATACCTCCACCTGCCTTTTTTTTCATTATAAAAGCCGCACCGTTTAAGTCAACAGGAATTATTTCCGGCCGCGGCAAAAATAATCGATAAAAAAAGAATAAATCCGTTGACAAAGCGAAACGGCAGTGCTATCTTATACAAAGATGTTAGCACTCCCAACTCCTGAGTGCTAACACAAAGGAGAAAGGCTATGGAACTGGACGACAGAAAACGCAGAATACTGCTGGCGATCATTCAGAATTACCAGGAGACCGGAGAGCCGGTTGGCTCACGCACGATCTCCAAGATGGCCGATCTGAATTACTCCCCGGCAACGATCCGCAATGAAATGGCCGACCTCGAGGAGCTGGGCCTGATCGTCCAGCCTCACACCTCTGCCGGACGGGTCCCCACAGATAAGGGCTATCGCCTTTATGTCGACAACCTGTTAAAGGAAGGAGGGCCCGACCTTTCTTCGTCCGAGCCGCAGCTTCCGGCGGCGCATATGGAGCAGCTCCTGTCAAAACGGATGGACCGCGTTGAGGAAATGCTGATGCGCATGGCTCAGGTCCTGGCGGCCAACACGCAGTATACGTCCATGGTCACCGGACCGCATTACAAAAGCAACAAGCTGAAATTCATCCAGATGTCCTCCATGGGAGCAGGAAAGATCCTTGCCGTTATCGTCCTGAACGGCAATATCGTCAAGAACAACATCCTGGATATCGGCACGGATCTCGATCCGGAGACGCTCAGCAGCTTGAATTTCAGCCTGAACAACAATCTCAACGGCCTTTCGGTCGAAGAAATCAATCTTCCGCTGATCGCCAAGGTAAAGAGCGAAGCCGGGGATCATGCGGATATTGCCGCGAAGGTCCTGGATGCCGTTGCCGGCGCCTTTGACAAGGAGGACAGTGTTCCGGTCTATACCAGCGGGGCGACGAATATTTTCAAATACCCGGAGCTGGCGGATAACGAAAAGATCAGTAATCTGATCAATGTATTGGAAGAAAAGAACGAACTCGGCACGGCGCTTGGCCATGTAGCGGAGGGGGAAAGCAAGCAGGACATTCAGGTCTACATCGGCGACGAGGTCCCTGTTGATTCCATGAAGGACTGCAGCGTCGTTACCGCCACCTATCAGATGGGGGACGGCGTACAGGGCAAGATCGGCATTATCGGACCGAGACGCATGGATTACCAGAAGGTCGTGGAAACGCTGAAGCAGACCATGAACCAGCTGGACGGAATTTTTACGAAACCGGAGGAATAAGCTTTGTCAGACGAGAACAACGAAAAGACCATATCGGAAGACGAAGAGACCCGAGAAGAGGGAAAGGCGCCGGAGGATGCCGGGCAGCCGGAAAAGGAAGCATCGGGCGAGGAGACGCAGATGCCCGCCGAAGAAAAGACGGCGGAAGAAAAAGAAAAGGAAAAGTCGAAGCTCTTCCGCAACTCACGGGCGGAGAAGGCGGAAAAGGAACTGAAGGCAAAGGACGAGCAGATCGCCTCCCTGACGGACAGACTGCAGCGTCAGATGGCGGAATTCGACAATTTCCGCAAGCGGACGGAAAAGGAAAAGGCCGCGCAGTTCGATATGGGCGCGCGTGACATTATCCTGAAGATCCTTCCGATCGTGGACAGCTTTGAACGCGGACTGGAAGGCCTGACAGAGGAGCAGAGAGCCGAGCCGTTTGCCGACGGAATGGATAAGGTCTACCGGCAGCTGATAAAGCAGCTGAACGAGATGCAGGTGGAGCCCATCGAAGCACTCGGAAAGACCTTTGATGCAAACCTTCATTATGCTGTGATGCATGAAGAGGCAGAGGATGCAGGCGAAAATACCGTGACGGCTGAGCTCCAGAAGGGCTACACCTACAAGGGAACGGTAATTCGCTACAGTATGGTAAAAGTCGCCAATTAGCGATGATTATAGAAAACAATGGCATGATATACAGAGGAGGATTCCACAATGAGTAAAATTATCGGTATCGATTTAGGTACGACCAACAGCTGCGTCGCGGTGATGGAAGGCGGCAAGCCCGTTGTCATCGCCAACAACGAGGGCGTTCGCACCACCCCCAGTGTCGTGGCGTTTTCCAAATCCGGCGAGCGCCTTGTCGGTGAACCGGCAAAGCGTCAGGCAGTAACGAATTCCGATCGCACGATTTCCTCGATCAAAAGGAAAATGGGTTCAAACTACCGCGTAACGGTCGACGGCAAAAACTACACCCCTCAGGAGATCTCGGCAATGATCCTGCAGAAGCTTAAAGCCGATGCGGAAAGCTATCTCGGAGAAAGCGTAAATGAGGCGGTCATTACGGTCCCGGCCTACTTCAATGATGCACAGCGTCAGGCGACCAAGGACGCCGGAAAGATCGCCGGACTCGAGGTAAAGCGTATCATCAACGAGCCGACGGCGGCAGCTCTTGCCTATGGCCTGGACAATGAAAAAGAACAGAAGATCATGGTGTACGACCTCGGCGGCGGCACCTTCGATGTCTCCATCATCGATATCGGTGACGGCGTGATCGAAGTCCTGTCCACAAACGGCGATACTATGCTCGGCGGCGATGACTTTGATAATAAGGTCATCAACTGGATGATCAGCGAGTTCAAAAAGGCGGAAGGCGTGGATCTGTCCGGTGACAAGATGGCCATGCAGCGCCTGAAGGAAGCGGCCGAAAAGGCAAAGAAGGAGCTTTCCTCCGCTACAACGACCAATATCAACCTGCCCTTTATTACCGCGACGGCTGACGGTCCGAAGCATCTGGACATGAACCTGAGCCGGGCGAAGTTTGACGAGCTGACCCGTGAATTGGTGGACAGGACCGCGGTTCCGGTGCAGAACGCACTGCGTGACGCCGGTCTGACGGCCTCCGATGTCAGCAAGGTCCTGTTGGTGGGCGGCTCTACCCGTATTCCGGCTGTTCAGGAAAAGGTCAAGCAGCTGACCGGCAAGGAGCCGAACAAGTCCCTGAACCCGGATGAATGTGTCGCTATCGGTGCCTCGATCCAGGGCGGAAAGCTTGCCGGAGACGCCGGTGCGGGCGATATCCTGCTGCTTGATGTGACCCCGCTGTCCTTGAGCATCGAGACCTTGGGCGGCGTTGCCACGAGGCTGATCGAGCGCAATACCACGATCCCGACCAAAAAGAGCCAGGTCTTTTCGACGGCTGCCGATAACCAGACTGCCGTGGACATCAACGTGCTTCAGGGCGAGCGTCAGTTTGCCCGTGACAACAAGAGCCTCGGCCAGTTCCGTCTGGACGGGATTCCGCCCGCACGCCGCGGCGTTCCGCAGATCGAAGTCACCTTTGATATTGATGCCAACGGCATTGTGAATGTCTCGGCCAAGGACCTCGGAACCGGCAAGGAACAGCATATTACGATTACCGGCGGCTCCAATATGAGCGACGCCGATATCGACAAGGCTGTCCGGGAGGCTGCCGAATTTGAGGCGCAGGACAAGCGCCGCAAGGAAGGCATTGATGCACGAAATGATGCGGATTCGCTTATTTTCCAGACGGAGCAGGCGATGAAGGATGTCGGAGATAAGCTGGATGCCTCGGCCAAGAGCAGTGTAGAGGCCGATATGGCTTCCCTGAAGCAGACGCTTGAGGAGACCAAGAACAGCGACACGCTGACCGACAGTCAGATCGATGCCCTGAAAAACGGCAAGGAACGTCTGATGAACAGTGCGCAGCAGCTCTTCTCCAAGGTGTATGAGCAGGCGCAGGGCGCCGGACAGAGCACGGCGAACCAGGCTGGCCCCGATATGAATGCCGGCGGCCACGGTAATGCCGATGATGATGTTCAGGATGCCGATTTCAAGGAGGTCTGATCGGCCCGGCAAATCGGTTCGTGTGATAACAATTGCCTTGGGGGACGGTTCGGACCGTTCCCCAAAGGCGTGTAAAAAGGAACAATAAGGAAGAACCTTTATGGCAGCAAAACGCGATTATTATGAGGTTTTGGGCGTCTCCAAGAACGCATCGGAGGAAGAGCTGAAAAAGGCTTACCGTATGCTGGCCAAAAAGTATCATCCGGATATGAATCCGGGGGATAAGGACGCTGAAGCAAAATTCAAGGAAGCCTCTGAGGCTTATGCGGTACTGAGTGACCCGGATAAGCGGGCAAAATATGACCAGTTCGGTCCGGCAGCCTTTGACGGCTCTGCCGGTGCGGGCGGATTTGAATACAGCAGCGCCGACTATGCCGATATGTTCGGAGACCTCTTCGGCGATCTGTTCGGCAGCGCTTTCGGAGGCGCCTTCGGCGGCTTCGGGGGCTTTGGCAGCCGCAGCGCAGGGCCGAACGCGTCCCGCAGGGGTTCCAACGTAAAAACCACGGTCCGCATCAGCTTTATGGAGGCGATGAAGGGCGTCAGAAAAGAACTGGAGATCAATTATAAAGATGCCTGCCCGACCTGCGGCGGAACCGGCTGTAAGCCGGGAACGAGCCCGGTGACCTGTACGGAATGCGGAGGCAAGGGCGTGGTGACCCTGACCCAGCGCACCATTTTCGGCATGGCACAGACCCAGCGCGCCTGCCCTGCCTGCAGCGGCAGCGGCAAGATCATTAAGGATAAATGCAGCAAGTGCTTCGGCACGGGCTATGTTACCCGGAAAAAGACGGTCAAGGCCGATATTCCCGCAGGTATCGATGACGGGGAAGGGATCCGCCTGAGCGGCTACGGCGAGCCCGGAACAAACGGAGGCGAACGCGGCGACCTTCTGGTGCAGGTAAGAGTCTCGGCGCATCAGACCTTCGAACGGGACGGATACGATATTTATACCTTCGTGCCGATATCGTTTGCCCAGGCGGCGCTCGGCGACACTCTGCGGCTTGATACGATCGACGGACAGGTAGAGTATGAGCTTCGTCCCGGCACCCAGCCGGACACCCGGATCAGGCTGAGGGGAAAGGGGGTCCCGCTCCCCAGAAGAAACGAACGGGGCGACCATTACGTTACCTTTACCGTCCGTGTGCCGGATCGCCTGAACAAGGAACAAAAGGAAGCGCTGCTCGCCTTTGATGCGGCAAGCGGCGGAACACTTGCCGGAGCCGAAAAAAAGAAAAAGGGACTATTCAAATAATGTATCATTTCTTTGCCCCTTCGGAGAATGCGGAAAGCGGTCATATCCGGATAAGCGGGAGAGACGTCAGGCACATTACACAGGTGCTGCGGCTTCGCGCCGGCGACAGGATCGTTGTTTCGGACGGACAGGATCGGGACAGTCTATGTGAGATCACGGAGACCGGCCCCGATTTTGTGTACTGTCAGGTGCTTCCCGCCACTCTTTCCGACACCGAATGCCCGGTCAGACTGCATCTTTTTCAGGGCCTTCCAAAGGCCGATAAAATGGAAATGATCATTCAGAAGGCTGTGGAGCTCGGGGCTTCATCCATTGTTCCGGTGGAAATGAAGCGCTGTGTCGTCAGGCTGGAGGAAAAGAAAAAAAGCGCGAAGGCGGAACGCTGGCAGCGGATCGCGGAAAGCGCGGCAAAACAGTCCGGCAGGCGTATTATTCCTGATGTGGAGAGGCCGGTCACTTTTGCGGAAGCCGTGGATAAAGCGAAAGCCATGACGAAAATACTGGTTCCCTATGAGGGAGCAGAGAATATTTCCGCGACCAGAAAATATCTGGCCGAGGTGCCGAAGGGAAGCGATTGCGCGATCTTTATCGGACCGGAGGGCGGATTTGAAGCGGAAGAGATAGACAGGCTGAAGGCGGCAGGAGCGAAGATCCTTACTCTCGGGCCGCGCATCCTTCGGACCGAAACGGCAGGCATGGCGATGCTTGCCATGTGTACGCTGATGATGGAGGAATAATGGAAGTTTATCTTGATAATTCAGCCACGACGATGGTCGGTGACGCGGTCAGAGAGGAAATGCTGCTTACGCTCGGAAAGGCCTACGGCAATCCCAGCTCTCTGCACAAACTGGGGGCGGAAGCCGAAAAGCTCCTGAAGCTTGCCAGAGAAAGAGCTGCGGCTCCGATCAAGGCAGAGGGCAAGGAGATCTATTTTACTTCGGGAGGAACGGAGGCCAATAATCTTGCGCTTATCGGCGGCGCACGAGCAAAGGCCGGCCAGGGAAAGCATGTGATCGTTTCGTCGATCGAGCACCCCTCGATAGCGGCCGCTGCGGACGAGCTGGAAAAGGAGGGCTTCCGGATCACCCGACTTCCCGTAAATGCGAGAGGCCTTGTCTTACCGGAAACGCTTCACGAGGCCCTCTGCCCGGACACGGTTCTTGTTTCGGTCATGACGGTCAACAATGAGATCGGCTCACGGCAGCCGGTGGAGGAGCTGGCAGAGCTGACCAAGGCCTATAACAGCCGTATTCTTTTTCATACCGATGCGGTGCAGGGGTACGGTAAGGTCCGGATATTCCCGAAAAAAGCCGGAATCGATCTGATGACAGTCAGCGGGCACAAGATCCACGGCCCGAAGGGGATCGGATTCCTCTATGTCCGGGACAGGGTCCATATTCTGCCGATCATTTACGGCGGCGAGCAGCAGAAGGGCCTGCGGTCCGGCACGGAAAACATGCCGGGGATCGTTGGGATCGGAAAGGCGGCAGAACTCGTCTGGCAGAACTTTGACGAAAAGACCTCGGCGCTGTATGATAAGAAAGAATATCTGCAGAAAGAGCTGGAACAGATAGACGGCGTAAGGATCAACGGCCCGAGGGAGAGAGAATGCTCTGCCCCGCATATCGTCAGCGCGACCTTTGACGGAGTAAGAAGCGAGGTCATGCTTCATGCGCTCGAGGAAAAGGGGATCTATGCTTCGGCAGGCTCAGCCTGCTCGAGCCACAAAAAAACGGTAAGCCCGACGCTCCGTGCGATCGGACTTTCCGACGAAGCGGCGGACTCGACGCTCCGGTTCTCCCTTTCTTCCTACACGACAAAAGAGGAGCTTGAAGAAACGGTTTGCCTTATCCGGGAGCTTCTTCCGCAGCTGCGCCGTTTTGTCCGTAAATAAGCATCAGGAGACGACTATGGATTATCAGGCATTTTTGATCAAATATGCAGAGATCGGCATTAAAGGCAAGAACCGCTACATTTTTGAGGACAAGCTTGTCAGCCGCATCAACACAGCGCTGAAACGTATTCCCGGGAATTTTTCCGTCAGTAAGACTTCGGGCCGCATTTATGCCGCCGCTTCGGAGCCCTTTGACCGGGAAGAGGCGATAGAGCAGCTGCAGACGGTCTTCGGGATCAGCGGTATCTGCCCCGTGGTGCAGAAAGAAAAAATGCCGCCGGAAGAACTGATCGAGGCGGCGGTCGAATACTTTATCAAGGCTCATCCCGGCTTTTCCGGCAGCTTTAAGGTGCTTGCGACCCGCGCCGACAAGAGCTATCCCTTAGACTCTCAGGAGATCAATTACAAGGTCGGAGAGGCGATCCTTTCTGCCTGCCCGTCCGTTCATGTGGATGTGCATGAGCCGGATATCCTGCTGCGTATCGAGATCAGAGAAAAGGTCAATTTCTATTCGGAAACCGTTCCCGGACCGGGCGGTATGCCGATCGGTTCATCGGGCAAGTCCATGCTTCTTCTTTCAGGCGGCATCGACAGCCCTGTTGCCGGCTGGATGATGGCAAAGAGGGGCGTCATGCTGGAAGCGGTCTACTTCCATGCTCCGCCCTATACCAGCGAGAGGGCAAAACAGAAGGTCATGGAGCTGGCAGAGCTTGTTTCCCGTTACGCCGGACCGATCAGGCTGCATGTGGTGAATTTTACCGACATCCAGCTGCATATCTACGAAAATGCGCCCCACGATGAGCTGACCATCATCATGCGGCGCTATATGATGCGGATCGCGGAGGAGATCGCCAAGAAAGAAGGCTGTCAGTCTCTGATTACCGGCGAATCGCTGGGACAGGTCGCGTCTCAGACGATGCAGAGCCTTGCCTGCACCAATGAAGTCTGTACCTTGCCGGTGTTCCGGCCGCTCATTGCCTTCGACAAGAAGGACATCATCGCCATTGCGGAACAGATCGGAACCTTTGAGACCTCTATCCTGCCTTACGAGGATTGCTGCACGATCTTTGTGGCCTAGCATCCGGTGACCAAACCGAATGCCGGTATCATCAGACGTTCGGAGGAGGGGCTGGAGCCGCGGGTGGATGAGCTCGTCAGACAGGCGGCGGAGGGAGAGACCTGCATCGTCTGTGCCCGTTAAAAAAAGAGGCTTTCGCCTCTTTCGTAAAGGTCAGTCTTCAAACGGCTTTAAGGCTTCGATAACGGCATCCAGATCGTCGCTGCCGTAGATATCCAGTTCGATCGGCCGGGAAAGGTCCAGACTAAAGATGCCGAGGATCGATTTGGCGTCTACCGTGTAGCGGCCGGAGCGCAGATCGAAATCGTTATCAAAGCCGGTGATGATACGGACAAAATCTTTGACCCTGTCAATGGAATCTAATTT
Organism: Lachnospiraceae bacterium; assembly: GCA_045600745.1. Lineage (GTDB taxonomy): Bacteria > Bacillota > Clostridia > Lachnospirales > Lachnospiraceae > UBA6987. The sequence goes on along the minus strand of JAZRYN010000218.1, from coordinate 16,020 downwards.
GATCGTCAAAGTATGCATGGTATACTCCTTTCGGTTGGCGAGCCTTTAGCTGATTTCAGTATAAAACATTTCCTATAAAAGTCAAGGCGGAAAACATGGAGAAAAAAATTCGGGTAGCCTTTCATAATCTTGGATGTAAGGTAAACAGCTACGAAACGGAAGCGATGCTGGCCGCCCTGAAGGAGTACGGCTGCGAGGAGGTCCCCTTTGAGGAGCAGGCAGACGTATACGTGGTCAACACCTGCACCGTGACCAATATTGCCAACCGCAAGTCCCGGCAGATGCTTCACCGGGCAAAGGCGCGGAATCCCCATGCGGCAGTGGTTGCCGTCGGGTGCTACGCGCAGGCGGCGGGAGAGAAGCTGCTGCAGGACGAAGCGGTGGATATTCTGATCGGAAATGACCGAAAGCGTGATCTGCCGGAGCTTCTGAGCGCATGGTTCGAAAGCCGGGAAAAGCAGTCGGCGCTTGATGATATCGGAAAAAGCCGCAGCTTTGAGGAGATGCCGGCTGACTGCTCGGAGCATACCAGAGCCTTTCTTAAGATCGAGGACGGCTGCAATCAGTTCTGTAGCTACTGCCTGATCCCCTACGTCCGCGGAAGAGTGAGAAGCAGAGGGGAAGAGGATGTGCTTGAAGAAGCGGAAAGGCTCGCGGAAAAAGGCTTTTCGGAGATCGTTCTGACCGGGATCCATTTAAGCTCTTACGGTCTTGATATGAAGGGCGATGCAGGGAATACCGCCGCATACGGTGCGCCGCTTATTTCGCTGTTAGAGCGTCTTGACCATGTAAGCGGCATAAAAAGGATCAGGCTCGGGAGTCTCGAACCCCGCCTCATCACGGCGGAAAATGCGGAAAGGCTTGCGGCGCTCAGGCATCTGTGCCCTCATTTTCATCTCTCTCTTCAAAGCGGGTGTGATGAAACGCTTGCCCGGATGAACCGTAAATATACGACCGGAGAATTCTATGAAAAAACGGAGCTTTTGCGGAAGCTCTTTGACAGACCGGCCCTGACAACGGATGTGATTGCCGGATTTCCGGGAGAAACGGAAGAAGAGTTCGAGAAAACGATGCGTTTCCTCGAAAAGGTCAGCTTCAGTCAGATACATGTTTTCCGCTATTCGCGGCGAAAGGGCACCGCCGCGGACAGAATGCCGGATCAGGTACCGGAAGCGGTCAAAGCGGCTCGGAGCAAGGCTCTGATCGAGCTTGGACGCCGCAGCCGTCAGGCTTATCTTAAGCAGCACCTGGGGGAGATCGGGGAGGTCCTGCTTGAGACACGCGCGGAGGGTGAGCCTGACGGCTGGATCGGCTTCACGCCGGAATATATCAAGGTAAAGCTTGCCTGCGGGAACGGTGCGCCGGGGATGTATTTGTCGGCAGCTCTTTCCGAGGAAAACCTGATGCAGGAGGAATAATATGTTTGCCGAAAAATGGGAAGCCGTTGACCGGAGAATCGACGAAGCCTGTGAAAGAGCCGGAAGAGACCGGAGCGAGGTGACCCTCATTGCCGTCAGCAAAACAAATCCGGCGTCGGCTGTTATGGAGGCGCTTGCTGCCGGACAGCGGGATTTCGGGGAAAACAAGGCCCAGGAAATGCTGGCCAAAAAGGCGGCATGCTCCGATACGGCAAGGTGGCACTTCATCGGCAATCTGCAGAAAAACAAAGTCAAATACCTTGTCGGCAGCGCGGCGATGATCCATTCGGTATCCTCTGCGGTTCTGGCGGAGGAGATCGAACGGATCGCGGCCAAAAGGAAGATCGTAATGCCGGTGCTTGCCGAGGTCAATATCGCGGAGGAGGCGACCAAACACGGAATCGCACGTCATGAAGCCATCGAGCTTGTCCGTTTTATGGGGACTCTGCCTCATCTTTCGGTAAAGGGGCTGATGTGTATTGCTCCGCCGGTCAAGGACCCGGAGGAAAACAGACCCTATTTCCGCGCTATGAGAGCCCTTAAGGATGAAATAAATGCGCTCGGCCTGCCCGGGATCCGCCTTTCGGAGCTTTCGATGGGGATGAGCGGGGACTATACGGTCGCCGTCGAGGAAGGAGCAACTCTTATTCGGGTCGGGACCGCGCTGTTCGGCGCCAGAACGCTTAGATCCGACTGAACTTGCGATTCTTATCGGATCAATTAAGTTTTGAACAAAAAAAATGCTTGCGCTTTCATTTCTTTTGTGGTAGATTAATTTTATTAAGAGATGAAGGTGGACAGGATGGACCATATTGATAAAAAGCTGCTTCGTCTGCTGCAGGAAAATGCGCGGTATTCTTTAAAACAGCTTTCCGAACGTGTCTATTTGTCGTCGCCTGCGGTGGCGGCGCGCATTGACAAGCTTGAGCGGGAAGGCGTCATCAACGGCTATCATGCTGATGCGAATCTCGACAGGATGGGGTATCCTATTACGGTTTTTATCAATGTCGAGATGAATCCGAAGCAGAAGCCGTCATTTATCGATTTTGTGAAGAGTACGCCGAACGTCCTGGAATGCAATAATGTTTCCGGCACGTATTCGATGCTCCTCAAAGCAGCTTTTCCGTCTACGGTCGACCTGAACCGCTTTGTTGACCAGGTTCAGAAATACGGCACTACGGAAACGAATATCGTATTCAGCACACCGGTTCCTGCTAGGGGGATCATGAGCAGCGAAGCCGAAAATACGGAAGAGGAATAAGAAAAGGCGCCTTCGGGCGCCTTATGTTGTCCTTTGATCGGAAAAAATGAAAGGTAGACCACGATGAACAGAAGCAGCGGTATTCTTATGGCAGTCTCGTCACTTCCTGCCCCCTACGGGCTCGGGACATGCGGGCGCACTGCTTACGAATTTGCGGATTTTCTTGCGAGGGCCGGACAGCGCTGCTGGCAGATGCTCCCCCTCGGCCCGACGGGCTGCGGCGATTCGCCTTACCAGAGCTTTTCCTCGGCTGCGGGAAATCCGTATTTTATCGATCTGGATATGCTGATCGGGGAAGGCCTCCTCAGACGGGAGGAAGTGGAGTTTCGCGAATGGGGTAGCAATCCGCGCTACGTGGATTACGGAAAGCTCTACCAAAACCGCCTTGAGGTCCTGCGTATTGCGGCGGAACGCGGCCTGCCCCGTGACAGGGAGGAGGTGGAGGCCTTTGTCCGGGAAAACGAGTCGTGGCTGCCCGATTACGCTTTATTTATGGCATGCAAGCGGCATAACGGCATGAAGCCCTGGACGGAATGGCCGGAGGATATCCGCCTTCGGCGTGATAAAGAAACGCTGAAGCTCTACCGCGAGATGTACCGGGACGATGTCGAGCTGTTTACCTACATTCAGTTTCTATATTACCGGCAATGGAATCAGCTGAGAGATCACATCCATGCCAAAGGCATTCGGATCATCGGTGATCTGCCGATCTATGCGGCCATGGACAGCGCTGATGTCTGGGCGGAGCCCGGTTTTTTTGAGCTTGATGAGAAAAATGTGCCCCTCGAGGTAGCGGGGGTCCCGCCGGATTATTTCAGCGAAGACGGGCAGCTGTGGGGAAATCCGCTCTATGACTGGGAAGCCATGAAGGCAGACGGCTACGGCTGGTGGATCAGGAGGATCGATGCGGCCTCAAAGCTCTATGATATTATCCGGATCGATCATTTTCGCGGCCTTGACACCTACTGGTCGGTACCAAACGGCTCTGCGACCGCAAGGAACGGCCGCTGGAACAACGGGCCCGGCATGGAACTGATCGGGGCCCTGAAGGGCTGGTTCCCGAACATAGAGTTTATCGCAGAGGATCTCGGCGCCCCGCGGGACAGCGTTAAGCAGCTGCTTGAGAGATCCGGCTGGCCGGGCATGAAGGTGCTTGAATTTGCTTTTGACGCCGGGGAGCAAAGCCATTATCTGCCGCATAATCATACGGCGAACAGCGTCTGCTATACGACAACGCATGATAATTGCCCGTTAGTGCAATGGGAGGAAGAGGCGGATGAGGAAGATATCGCCTTTGCCCGGAAATATCTTTCGATCCGCGAGGATGAGCCGTTTCACTGGGGCGTGATCAGAGGCGGCATGGGGAGTGTTGCCAGGCTCTTTGTTGCACAGATGCAGGATTATCTCGGGCTGGGAAAAGGCCATGCCATGAACTGCCCCGGAACGGTGACCGGCAACTGGCAATGGCGAATGCTGAAGGGAGAGATCAACGACAAGCTGGCAGCAAGGATCCGCGATCTTGCGGAGACCTACGGGCGAGCCGAAAAGAGGGGCTCAGGCAGCCGCACGGAGGAGTCCTTACGCTAAGACAAAGCGCTGCGTCTCCGACCGAAAAAAGTCCCCTTTACCGGCTTACGGCAGAGGGGACTTTTTTCAGACTGACGATCTTCTCAGGGCTTTTTTGACGTCGTCAAAGGCCTCGTCACCTTTGTCACGGTAAAGCTCCAATAGCACGGTCAGCTTTCTTAACGTTTCGGGGGCAATCAGATGCTGCATCTGATGTGAGGTCAGATAATGAAGCGGCATCTCATTCGTGAAGTCGTTCGGATGATAAATGCGGCAGGCCGCCACGCGGTCGCAGAACATTTCCAGAATATAGCGGTTGGGCATCTCGACCGGCCCGAAGCCCGGACGGCCGTCTCCCGATCGTTGTGCATAGTCCATCCAATACTCATAATGGTGGCGATTCCTGCCTTTATGATGCAGCCAGGCAAGGGAATAGCCGACATCCTTCCGCTCGGCATTATTCGGACTCTGCGTTCCCTGATAGTAACGGGCGCCCTTCAGAAACTCGGAAGGAGAATATTTGGACAGGTCATGCAGCAGGCCCTGACGGTATAGTCCGCAGCGGAAGCAGTAACGCATGACAAGATGGCGGTGCTTCGTGATCGTTGAGAAATGACGCCATGCTTTTTCAAGACTCATATGACTGTCGATGAGCGGTTCGGACATAGGAGCTCCTTACAGCGCTGCGGCGGCCGTGATCTGGTCGGCCGCCGTCAGCAATATCGTTTTATTTGGTTCCAAAAATGCGGTCGCCGGCATCACCGAGACCGGGCATGATGTATTTGTTTTCGTTCAGGCAGCGGTCAAGATTGCCGACATAGATCTGGACGTCGGGGCATTCCTTGTGCAGTCTTTCCAATCCCTCCGGGGCAGCGATGATGCACATGAATTTGATCTTCTTGCCGCCGTGCTCCTTGATCATGCGAACGGCGTCAACGGCGCTGCCGCCGGTGGCAAGCATCGGGTCAACGAGGATGATGGTCCGTTCCTCGATCGGGCTCGGCAGCTTGCAGTAATATTCGTGAGGCTCGTGCGTTACGGGATCGCGGTAAAGACCGATATGACCGACTTTGGCGGTGGGCGTCAGATTCAGGATGCCGTCAACCATGCCGAGACCGGCACGCAGGATGGGTACGATAGCAAGCTTGCGGCCGCTGATGATCGGTGACTGGCAGGTCTCGATCGGAGTAGTGACTGTCGTATCTTCAAGCGGAAGATCGCGGAGCGCCTCATAGCCCATCAGGGTGGCGATTTCTTCAACGAGCTTCCTGAATTCGTTCGTTCCGGTGTTGACGTCGCGAAGGATCGTAATTTTGTGCTTAATGAGCGGATGGGTCAGGATCGTCACATTGTCCATGTTTTCCATAGAGTGCACCTCTTTCCGATTTAATTTTCTGCTTCATTCTATCAGAGCCGGAAATGATTTGCAAGAACGGATTGAAGAATGATGTCCTGCCGATGAAGATATTTTAACGGAAAGAAGCGTCGATTTGACTTTACAAGGCAATTATTGTATGATAAGGCAAAATCTGGATAAGGAGTCATACGATGACTTTATATGACGAGCTGGTTGCCCGCGGTCTGATCGCGCAGGTGACCAATGAAGAAGAGATCCGCAGCCTGATCAACGAGGGCAAAGCAACCTTTTATATCGGATTTGACTGCACGGCGGACAGCCTGACGGCCGGTCATTTTATGGCGCTTACGCTGATGAAGCGCCTTCAGCAGGCCGGCAACAGGCCGATCGTGCTGCTCGGCGGAGGGACGACGATGATCGGCGATCCGACCGGCCGGACCGACATGCGCAAGATGCTGAGCCGCGAGGATATCGACCACAATGCCCGCTGCTTCAAGAAGCAGATGGAGCGCTTTATTGAGTTCGGCGAAGGAAAGGCGCTTATGTTAAATAACGCCGACTGGCTGCAGAACTTAAACTATATCGACTTTATCCGGGATGTCGGGCCCCATTTTTCCGTGAACAATATGCTGCGCGCGGAATGCTACCGGCAGCGCATGGAGAAGGGGCTTTCCTTCCTGGAATTCAACTATATGATCATGCAGAGCTATGATTTCTATTATCTTTTCCAAAATTACGGCTGCAACATGGAATTCGGCGGGGACGATCAGTGGAGCAATATGCTCGGCGGCACGGAGCTGGTCCGCCGCAAGCTCGGCAAGGACGCGTATGCGATGACGATCAGGCTCCTTACCGACTCAAACGGCAATAAAATGGGCAAGACGGCCGGAAACGCCGTGTGGTTAGATCCGAATAAGACGAGCCCTTACGAATTCTATCAGTACTGGCGCAATACAGACGATGCCGATGTGATCAAGTGTATCCGTATGCTGACCTTCCTGCCGCTTGCCCAGATCGATGAAATGTCAAAATGGGAGGGAAGCAAGCTCAATGAAGCCAAGGAGATCCTGGCGTATGAGCTCACCCGTGATGTGCATGGCGAGGAAGAGGCGGAAAAGGCAAGAGCAGCATCCCGGGCGCTCTTTTCCGGCGGGGCAGCGGAGAATGTGCCGACCTGCGTCCTGAAGGAAGAAGACATGCAAAACGGAAGCATTGATATTGTCAGCCTTCTGGTCAGATCCGCACTTGTACAGACCCGCTCCGACGGAAGACGAGCCGTGGAGCAGGGCGGCGTCAGTGCGGACGGCGAGAAGGTCACGGACTTTAAGACGGTCTACCCCGCGGATAAGCTGCAGGGCGAAGGCATCCTCCTCCGCCGCGGCAAGAAAAACTATTGCCGGGTAAGAATGTAAAAGTATTCGGCAGGAAGCAGCGTTTCCTGCCGGCAAGCCTGAAAGCAGGGCGCCGCGCAGCATTATGAGCGTGACGCCCTGTTTTCCGACAATAAACGGGAGCGCCGACGAGGACGAACGCCGTGATAGAAAATGATCTCGATCGTTGAGGGAGATCGCCGGCTTCTTCCTGAACGTCAAGCGGAAAGCACCGCTTTACGAAGGTTTTACATAAGGATGGCAGCAGGATTTACAATTCGGCATTAAACTCAACAGATAAAGGAGGCAGACGGTATGATCTATTGTGTGGAAGACGAAAGCAGTATCCGTGAGCTGATGGTCTATACCCTAAAGGCTTCCGGTTTTGAGGCCCGGGGCTTTGAAAGCAGCGGCGGATTCTGGACAGCTCTGAGGGCGCAGCGTCCGGAGCTGATCATCCTGGATATCATGCTGCCCGGAGAAGACGGATTGACCGTGTTAAAAAGACTTCGCCGTTCACCGGTCACCGCCGATATTCCCGTTATTATGGCCACGGCAAGAGACAGTGAATACGACAAGGTCATCGGACTTGACGCAGGCGCCGATGATTATCTGGCAAAGCCCTTCGGAATGATGGAGATGATCTCCCGCATCCGGGCCGTACTCAGACGCTCGGCTCCGAAACAGACCGCATTTCTTGCCAACGGGAGCATTTCGCTGGAGGTAAATAAGCACAGCGCTGCCGTAAACGGAAATCCGATCATCCTGACACTGAAGGAGTACGAGCTGCTCAGGCTGTTTATGGAGCACCCGGGCAGGGTGTTTACCAGAGAAGTTCTTCTTTCTGAGGTGTGGGGGACAGGCTTTGCCGGCGAAACAAGGACCGTGGATGTTCATATCGGCACACTTCGGACCAAGCTTCTCGAAGCGGGAGGGCTGATCCAAACGGTACGCGGCGTCGGGTATAAAATGGAGGAGGCGCATGAGCGGTAAGATCTTCAGAGCAATATGGGCAGCAGCGGTTGCTGTCTTTCTTGCCTCACTGGTGTTTCTTCTCGGGATCTCCTATAACTATTTTTCGAGGCTCCAGCTTAAGCTGTTAAAAAACCAGACAGAGCTTGCCGCACAGGGGGTATCGCTGTCGGGACAGAACTATTTTGACGGTCTTGATCCCGATGATTACCGGATCACCTGGATCGGCGGGGACGGCTCCGTATGGTATGACAACGAAGCAGATACGGCGGAAATGGAAAATCATCTGGAGCGGGAAGAGGTCAGGAAAGCGCGGGAAGAGGGATACGGTGAAGCCGTCCGTTATTCGGGGACGCTGGCCGATAAAGAGCTATATGCGGCAAAGCGGCTGCCGGACGGCTCCGTGCTCCGCCTTTCCGTGGAGCAGGAAGCGGCGTGGTCGCTTCTTCTCGGGTTTGCTCAGCCTGTCTGCATCGTCATCGTGATCGCGCTTATCCTGTCCTTTGTTCTTGCATCGAGGCTTGCCGCAGGGCTTGTGAAGCCGATCAATGAGATCGATCCCGAAAACCCGCAGCAGTATTACGGCAGGAAGGAATACCGGGAGGTCGAGCCGCTTTTGCGGCATATTTCGGAGCAGCAGGCACAGCTGAAAAAGGATCAGAAGCAGATAGAAAACACGGCGTTGATCCGTCAGGAGTTTACGGCGAACGTCTCCCATGAGCTGAAAACGCCGCTTCATGCGATTTCCGGTTATGCGGAGCTGATTGAAAACGGTATGGTACAGAGCGCGGATATCGTGCCGTTTGCCGGGAAGATCCGTCTTGAATCGCTGCGCCTGATGCGGCTCGTCGAGGATATTATCGACCTGACAAGGCTTGATAACGGCGGTCGGGAAGCGGTCTGGGAGGAGTGCGACCTGTGCCGGATCGCTGAAAATGCCATCGACAGTCTGGAAGCCGAAGCCTCCGCGAGGCATATATCGATCGGCCTTAAGGGAACGGAGGCGCCCTTAAGAGCAGTTCCGCAGCTGCTCTACAGCACCGTATACAATCTCTGCGATAATGCCATCAAATATAATCGCAGCGGAGGAAATGTCACGGTCAGCATCCGAAGGTCGGGGACGGACGTGATCCTGACGGTAAAGGACACGGGGATCGGTATTCCGGAGGAAGAGCAAGAAAGGATCTTCGAACGGTTCTACCGGGCAGACAAAAGCCGCAGCAAGGATGTCGGAGGAACAGGACTCGGCCTTTCCATCGTAAAGCATGCGGTGATGATCCATCACGGTAAGATCGAGGTCAACAGCCAAGCCGGACAGGGGAGCGAATTTATCGTGACCATCCCGGATAAGCCGGTGGAGCAGGAATAGAGGAGCCATACGAAGAAAACAGGAGTAAGGCAGCGGAAAAGCTCGGCGGCAATTTAAGCGGATGCTCAATGAGCAGCAGCTGATATATGAGGCAGGGGGCGGAGCACCTCCTGCTTTTTGCTTTACATGAATTTTACAGGACTGAGATAATACATTTGATGTTCTTTCGATATTCTGATCCTGTACAACAGAAAAGAAGGGAGAAGGCAAATGAGCATATTTGACGGGCTGAATATGATCGGAGGGCTCTGCCTGTTCCTGTTCGGGATGACAATGATGGGACAGGCGCTGGAAAGACGAGCCGGAAACGGGCTGCAAAGGCTTCTCGGGAAGCTGACGGCGACCCGAACGGCAGGCCTGCTGACCGGCCTCGGGGTAACGGCAGTCATTCAGAGCTCCTCGGCGGTAACCGTTATGGTCGTTGGTTTTGTCAACTCGGGTCTTATGACGCTGCGGCAGTCGATCAACGTGATCATGGAGGCAAATATCGGGACGACCGTCACGGCTTGGATCTTAAGTCTTACCGGGATCGAGGCGGATAACACCTTCGTCAGACTGCTGAAGCCGTCGTCGTTTACCCCGATCCTCGCTCTGGTCGGGATCGTTTTTTATATGACCTCGAAAGGCAGCAGGCGTAAGGATACGGGAATGATCCTGCTCGGCTTTGCCACCTTGATGTTCGGAATGGAGGCGATGTCTGACGCCGTATCCGGGCTGAGAAGCATTCCGGAATTTAAGCAGATGTTCCTGACCTTCACGAATCCGGTGCTCGGCGTGCTTGCCGGTGCGGTCCTGACAGCCGTGATCCAGTCAAGCTCTGCATCCGTGGGGATTTTACAGGCACTGGCTTCTTCGGGCGCGGTCACCTACGGTGCTGCCGTTCCGATAATTATGGGACAGAATATCGGCACCTGCGTCACGGCAATGATCTCCTCGGTGGGAGCAAGCAGGAATGCCAAAAGAGCCGCCTCCGTCCATCTTTTCTTCAATCTTATCGGGGCGGCGGTGTGGCTTGCGGTCTTTTCTGCCGTTAAGGCGGCGGTGAGACCGATGATCCTGGAACAGGAGGCAAGCCTTATGGGGATCGCGGTCTTTCATACGGTCTTCAACATCCTCTGCACGCTTTTTATGCTTCCGCTTAGCGGAGTGCTTGAAAAAACGGTCTGCCGCCTTATCCCGGATGGGGCGTCTCCCGAAAGAGTAAAGGAACTGGACGAACGCCTCTTTGAAAGTCCGGCCATTGCCCTTTCTCAGTGCCGGCAGGTGCTTGACCGTATGGCGAAGGAGGCGATCGGAGCCATAAAGGAGAGCCTGACGTGCGTATTAGATTATAAGAAGCCGAAGGCGGAAGAGATCCGCAGGGCAGAAAACGAAACGGACCATTTGGAGGATATTCTCGGCACCTACCTGCTTAAGATCACATCTCATCAGCTTGGAGAAGAGGAGAGCCAAAAGTCAACGGAGTACATGAAGCTGATCGGCGATTATGAACGCATTGCCGATCATGCCGTCAATATTCTGGAATCGGCAGAAGAAATGCAGCAAAAGAAGATCGCATTCTCCGAAGAGGCGGAACAGGAATACAGAATGATCTGCGCCGCTCTTTCGGAGATCCTTGATCTGTCATATCGGGCATTTATTAACGGCGACGCTCTTGCCGCCAAAAAGACGGAGCCGCTGGAACAGGTGATCGATGTCCTTAAGGAGGAGCTTCGGATCCGGCATATCCGAAGACTTCAAAAGAGAGAATGCTCGGTTGAAGCCGGATTCATCTGGTCGGACCTGCTGACGGATATTGAGCGCGTTTCCGACCATTGCTCGAATATTTCGGGCGGCGTCCTCGACCGGGTAAGCCATACCATGAATATCCACGAGAATCAGCGGAGCTTCCGAAACTCGGATGAAGACTTTAAGCAGCAGTATAAACAGTTTCAGGATAAATACAGCCTTGGCGCTCCGTCTGTTTTCCCTGCGTCGGAACCGCTGCCCTGACAAAGAATCGGCGACTCTCGTCCTGACCGGGCTTGGCCGGACAACCTTGGCGGTCCTCGAAAACACTTTGTCGGACAAACGTCTGGGCAAAGGAAATTTTTCTTGACAGACCTCCTGCTTTTTGGTAATCTATCAAAGATATGTTGTTTTCATTAGCAATTCACATATTGTACCATGAAAATTCAATAAAGGAGGTGCTCCTGTGACGCAACTGATAATGATGGCTGCAGCGTCATCGGCAAAGCCCGGTCTGAGTCCGTTTATCTGGGTCGGGATCATTGTCGTATGTGTATTGATCGCAGCTTTTCTCGCGTGGACCCTTTCCGCCTCTCACCAGAAAAAGATCTATGAAAATACGGTGGGGACGGCTGAGGTGAAATCGCGTGAAATCATAGATGAAGCCATTAAAACAGCAGCAGAAAAGAAACGGGAAGCTCTTCTGGAGGCCAAGGAAGAAAACCTCGCAGCCAGGAACGATCTGGAGCGGGAAACCAAGGAAAGAAGAGCCGAGTTACAGAAGACCGAACGCCGTTTGCAGAACAAGGAGGAGAATCTTGACCGTAAGATCGAATCCTTGGAACGCAAGGAGCAAAGCGTTCAGGCAAGAGATGAGCAATTAAAACGGAAGGATCAGAAGGTTCAGGAGATCATCGACCAGCAGCAGAGCATGCTGGAACAGATCTCGAACTTTTCCAAGGAGGAAGCCAAGGAATACCTCATTCGCAGTGTCGAAGAAGATGCAAGGCATGATATCGCCAAGAAGCTTCGGGAACTCGATGCTCAGGCAAAGGAAGATGCCGCCAGGAAGGCCAAAGAGTATATCGTAACGGCCATCCAGAAGTGTGCGGCAGATCATGTTGCCGAGGTGTCCATTTCCGTCGTTCCGCTTCCCAACGATGAAATGAAGGGAAGGATCATCGGACGCGAGGGACGAAATATCCGTGCGCTCGAGCAGGCAACGGGTGTGGACCTCATCGTGGATGATACCCCCGAAGCCGTTGTGCTTTCCGGTTTTGACCCGATGCGCCGGGAGATCGCCAGGATCGCCCTCGAAAAGCTGATCCTGGACGGACGTATCCATCCGGCGAGAATCGAAGAGGTGGTCGCCAAGTCCCGGAAAGAGGTGGAAGAGCTGATGAAGGAGCAGGGCGAGGCCGCTGTTCTCGAGGTCGGGGTCCACGGGATCCATCCGGAGCTTGTGAAGCTCCTCGGCCGGATGCATTTCCGCACGAGCTACGGACAGAACGCGCTCAAGCATTCCATTGAGGTGGCTCATCTGTCCGGTCTGCTTGCCGGAGAGCTGGGACTGGATGTCCGTCTGGCCAAGCGTGCCGGACTGCTGCACGATATCGGCAAGAGTCTTGATCACGATATGGAAGGGACCCATGTCCAGATCGGTGCGGATCTTTGCCGCAAGTATCGTGAAAACGCAGTGGTCATCAATGCGGTCGAATCTCATCACGGCGACGTGGAGGCGGCCAGCCTGATCGCCTGCATTGTGCAGGCGGCAGACGCCATTTCCGCAGCACGGCCGGGGGCGCGCCGCGAGACGCTCGAGACTTATACAAACCGCCTTTCTCAGCTGGAGGAGATCACCAACAGCTTCAAGGGCGTGGATAAGTCCTTTGCCATTCAGGCAGGCCGTGAGGTCCGCGTAATGGTCGTTCCCGAGCAGATAAACGACGACGCCATGACGATTCTTGCTCATGATATTGCCAAGCGAATTGAGGATGAAATGGAATACCCCGGACAGATCAAGGTCAGTGTGATCCGTGAATCCCGTTCCGTTGACTACGCCAAATAATTTCTCTGCAAGACCCCTTTCCGCATCGGCGGAGAGGGGTCTTTTCTATCTTTTGTTTTCGTATCTTTGACTTTTTCGCTTCTTTTTGTTACAATGCGCCTGCTGCCAGCAGAAAGGACCTGCCATGAAACTGATCTCCTGGAATGTTAACGGGCTTCGCGCCGTACTCGGTAAAAATTTTACGGAGACCTTCCGCCTTCTTGATGCGGACATTTTCTGTATTCAGGAAACGAAGCTGCAGGAAGGGCAGGCGGAGGTCGATCTCCCCGGTTATGAAGCCTACTGGAATTATGCGGAGAAAAAGGGCTACAGCGGTACGGCGGTCTTCACCAGGATAAAGCCTCTCAAAGTGACCTGCGGGCTTCCCGTGGACGAGCACGATCATGAGGGACGGGTGATCACTCTCGAATTTCAGGATCTTTACCTGATCTGCTGCTATACGCCGAACTCTCAGGAGGGGCTGAAACGGATCGAATACCGCTGCCGCTTTGAGGATGCGCTCCGCGGCTATATGGTCTCCCTTGCAGCGAAGAAACCGCTTATTCTCTGCGGGGATCTGAATGTGGCCCATGAGGAGATCGATCTGAAAAACCCTGCCGCTAACCGCATGAGCGCCGGATTTTCCGATGAGGAAAGAGGCAAGCTGACCGCGCTTCTTGCCGAAGGCTTCATTGATTCTTTCCGCTTCTTTCACCCTGACCTTACCGGCGCATACAGCTGGTGGTCGTACCGGATGAAGGCGCGGGAGCGGAATGCAGGCTGGCGCATCGACTATTTTATTGTTTCCGAATCCCTGAAGGACAGGATGCTTTCCGCATCGATCCATCAGGAGATCTACGGCTCCGATCACTGTCCGGTCGAGCTGATGCTGCGATAAAGAGCGGCTTTTTACCGCCTTCTCTGCTTGAGTTTATGCGGCAGAAATGGTATACTCACTTAAATTTCTATTAGAGGTGTTGTTATGCACTGGTCAGATGAATTAGCACAGAAAATCATTGCCCGCCGTCCGGATAAGGAGGAATACGTCTGCGCCGCGGGAATCAGTCCCTCCGGCTCTATCCACATCGGCAACTTCCGAGATATCGCCACGAGCTATTTTGTGGTCAAGGCGCTTGAACGTGCCGGAAAAAAGGCGAAGCTCCTGTTCAGCTGGGATGAATTCGACCGTCTGCGCAAGATCCCGAAAAATGTGGCCGCAGTGCGTGATGATTTTGATCAGTATATCGGCTACCCCTATGTGGATGTTCCCGATCCCTTTGACAGCGGCGCAAGATCCTACGCTTCGTATTTTGAAAATGAATTTATCGCGTCAATGGAAAAGATCGGGATCCCGTTAGACTACCGCTATCAGGCGGAAATGTATAGGAGCGGCGCTTACCGGGAGCATATTCTGCATGCGCTTCACGAACGCGGCCGCATTTTTGACATCCTTGACAGCTTCCGGACCCAGGACGCACAGGAGGGCGAACGCGAGGCCTATTATCCGGTCAGCATCTACTGCCCTGTCTGTCACCGTGACACCACGAAGATCTTAAGCCTTTCGGAGGATGATAAGGCGGAGTATGTCTGTGCCTGCGGCCACAGGGGGATCTTTGACTTCAACACGGATTCCGACTGCAAGCTGGCGTGGAAGGTCGACTGGCCGATGCGCTGGCTGTATGAGGGCGTTGATTTCGAACCGGGCGGGAAGGATCATGCAAGTCCCGGCGGCAGCTATGACAACGGGAGGGTCATTGCAAAGGAGATCTTCGGCTATGACGCACCGTTTTTCCAGGGTTATGAGTTTATCGGCATCAAGGGGGCGACCGGCAAGATGAGCGGCTCCTCCGGGCTGAACCTTACCCCGGAAACGTTGCTGAAGATCTATCAGCCCGAAGTCCTTCTTTGGCTGTATTCCCGCTGCGATCCCACGAAAGCCTTTGATTTTTGCTTTGACGACGGGATCCTGCGCCAGTATTTCGAATTTGACAAGCAATTCGGCGATTACGTTGCCGGACGGACGGATGAATACGGAACGATTGCTATGGAGGACTGCCTGACGCGCGGGGCGAATCTGAAGACGCCGCCCATGTCCCTCCTCGTTCAGCTCGGCTCGATCGTCAATTTTGACGTGCCTCTGATGGAAACGATTTTTGCCAAGATCAATATGCCTTATACCCGTGAAGATTTCGGCGACCGGCTTGCGCTTGCCAGGTACTGGCTCGAGCAGTGCGCGCCGGAGCAGGCCAACAAGCTGCGGTCGACCCGGGACTTTTCACTTTACGAAACGCTGACGGACGAGGAAAAGTCGGAGATCGAACGGCTGCGAAGCTATATTGCTGCCGGCGGTTATTCGCTTGATTCCTTAAATGCCGAGCTTTATGACATCCCCAAAAAGGTGTACGGGGCAGACGCCGCCAACCTTAAGGCGCTTCAAGGACGCTTTTTCAAGCTGGTCTATCTGCTTTTGCTGGGAAAGGAGAGAGGCCCTCGTCTCTATCTGTTCCTGAACGCCATGAAGCCGGAGGATATTCTTCCTCTTCTTGATTTTACCGCACCGAAGACAGAAAAGGAGCTTCACCCGGAAGTAGAAGAAGCGCCTGTCGAGGAACCGAAAAAGAAGAGAAGCTACGGTGCTCCCGATCCGGTCTTGCCGTTTGAGGCGCCTCTGATAAGCCGGGAAGACTTTATGAAGAGCGACCTTCGCGTCTGCCGTATCGTTAAGGCGCAGGAGATCCGCAAGGCCCGCAGCAATCTGAAGCTGACCCTCTTTGACGGCATCCGGGAGCGGGTGATCGTCTCCTCGATCAAGGATGATTACAGCTGTGAGGAACTGGTAGGGAAAAAGATCATCGTTCTCTGCAACCTGACGCCGGCCCGCCTGACCGGCGTGACCAGCGAAGGAATGCTGCTTGCGGCAACGAACAGTGCC
>JAZRYN010000217.1:0-2054 GCA_045600745.1 Lachnospiraceae bacterium | reverse complement strand
GATGGACTTTGCCCAGTATGCGTTCAACAAGGCCCATGCCGCGTGCTATGCCGTGATCGGCTACTGGACCGCCTATCTGAAGCTGTACTACCCGGCCGAATTTATGGCGGCTCTGATGACCTCCGTTATGGACGTCTCGACAAAGGTGAGCGAGTACATCGGCGTTTCCCGGCAAATGGGACTGAAGATCCTTCCTCCGGATATCAATGAAAGCAGCTACGGCTTTACCCCCACCGACGAGGGCATCCGCTACGGCCTTTCGGCCATCAAGGGCGTCGGCAGAAGCGTGGTCGATCTGATCGCGGCAGAGCGTGAGCGCGGCGGGAAGTTTGTCAGCCTGAGTGATTTTCTTGACCGCACGAGCGGGCGGGAGATCAACAAGAGGACGATGGAAAGCTTTATCTTTGCCGGGGCGTTTGATGCTCTTCCGGGCAGACGAAGCCAGAAGATCGCTGTTTATGCTTCGATCATGGATCATAAGCAGAAATCGAAAAAAGATGCCGTCGAGGGTCAGATGAGCCTTTTTGACCTTGCGGCGCCGGAGGACAGACAGGCGGGTGAGGAGTTTCCGGATATACCGGAATACACAAAGGCCGACCGGCTGGCGTTCGAAAAAGAGGTCCTTGGCCTTTACGTCAGCGGGCATCCGCTGGAGGAAGACGAGGAACGGCTGCGCAGAAACGTGACGGCGCACATCGGCGATTTCAATGTCGACGAGGAAAGCGGCGAGGCAGGCGTGACCGACGGCTCTACCCAGATCATCGGCGGGATCATTACCCGGAAAACGGTGAAAAACACGAAAAACGGCAAATCGATGATCATTCTTGCCGTGGAGGATATGACGGGCTCGCTGGAGGTGCTCCTTTTCCCGAAAGACGCGGAGACCTATCACGATTCGGTCGAAGAAGGAATGAGAGTCTTTATCCGCGGGAGAGTATCTGTCGGGGATGGTCCCGTGGGGAAGCTGATCTGCGAACAGATCCTGCGTTTTGACGAGCTGCAGAAGGAATTGTGGATCCTTTACCCGGATCAAAAGTCCTATCAGGAGGATGAACGGAGACTGCTAAAGCTCCTTGGCGGCGCTCCGGCAACCGTCGCCGTACGCGAAACAAGGCAGATCAAACGGCTTCCGGGCGTAGCCGGGCGGGAAATAAGCGAAGAGCTCGTGCAGTCGCTGACGGATGCGTACGGCAGCGGCCAAATCGCGCTTCGCGAAAAAAAAGTTGAAGATTGCTTCAAGAAGACTTATAATTCTACGCATAAATTTTTCTGATTTTATCAGCAGGAGATGAAGGATATGACGAAAGATCAGATCACGATCGGCGTATTAGCAAGCGGCGGAGATGCCCCCGGCATGAACGCGGCTGTCCGCGCCGTTGTCCGGGTCGGCATCAATAAGGGATATAGGATCATCGGGATATACCGAGGCTATCAGGGCCTGCTCAATGAGGAGTTCTGCGAGCTTACGGCCTTGGACGTCAGGGACACCGTTCAGCGGGGCGGGACCATGCTCTATACCGCAAGATGCAAAAAAATGATGCAGCCGGACGGCCCTGCGGAAGCAGCCGGGATTCTGAAAAAGCACGGGATCGACGTCCTGATAGCGATCGGCGGAGACGGGACCTTCCGCGGAGCAAGAGATATTTCCCGCTGCGGCATGAACGTGATCGGTATTCCGGCAACGATCGATCTCGACATGGCCTGCACGGACTATACGATCGGCTTTGACACGGCGATCGACACCGCCATCGATGCGATCGACAAGATCAGAGATTCGGGGGCTTCCCACGAGCGCATCAGCATCATTGAGGTGATGGGACGCCGATGCGGCTCGATCGCCCTGTGGTCCGGTATTGCAAGCGGCGCCGAAGAGATCCTGATCCCGGAGACCTATGATTTCAACGACAAGGCCCTGATCGACCGCATCAAGGAACGTAATGCCCTCGGCCGGAAGCAGCATATCATTATCAATGCCGAGGGCGTCGGTGATTCGGAGGCTTTGGCAAGAAGGATCGAAAGCGCTACCGGGATCGAGGCTCGGGCTACGATACTCG
>JAZRYN010000216.1:0-6072 GCA_045600745.1 Lachnospiraceae bacterium | reverse complement strand
GAAAGCCCGGCAATGTCAGAAATGACTCGGGAAATAAGCGTTATGGCCAGCACGGCTGCCGTGAAAGGCACAAGATATTGGGGAAGATTCAGCAACAGCATTCGGCGATCGGACGATCCCAAGCGCGCAAAGATCTGCAGCCTGTTCTTTTGTGATTCGATCATCACCGTTGCGATAGCATTGGTGGCGACCAGAGACAGGACAATAAACAGCAGAATCGTCATAATTCGGTAGCCCCTTGCGGTAACCTGATACGCATGATGGTCCTTCAAGTTTTCGGAAACGTCATTGACGGCGAAATTGCCATGATGATTCAGAATGCGCGTAATCTCTGCGGCAGCACTGCCATCCTCCTTATCGGACAAATAGATCCCTAAGCGGGATACCGGCAAGACCAGATCATTCTGCTCTAAAAAAGCTCTGGACACCAGATACCGATAAGGTAAGATGCCGGAGTAATTATACTCTCCAAACCACGCTGCATTTTCGTATGATATTCCCGCTATGCTCACGTCCAGCTTCCTGACCTGAAAGATCGCCTTTGCGTCCTCTGCTGAAAAGACTCCGTAGGCAGCTTCCCTTGAAGAAAGAAAAAACAGCTCGCGACTCATTCCCTTGCGGAGCGTTTCATCATAAACGGCTCCTTCCGCATCCTTTCCCGCCTTTTCCCATTCAATGACGACAGACTCACTTCCGTCAGGCTTCTGCGTTACTGTTTTATTCATTACTATGGCAGGCGCGGCCAGAAGTGCGCCTTTTCCCTCGACCGCGGCAGCGATCTCATCTTTTTCATAATAAGCATCCAGGCTCATCAGCTCCTGATCCTCCAGCACAAGCAGCTCGGACTGGATCAGCGCATTATTGGATAAGTCGGTATAGTCCGCCCAGAACTCATTGTCTGTATTTACGATATTTGCCGAATACAGACCCTGCAGATACGGATGCTCTTTCATCCCTGCCTGCACACAGGTCCAGATATTATGATCCTCGGAATAAGTCAGCACGTCCCGGACTCCGCGAACATTTCTTATTTGTTCTGCCATCTCTCCGGCATGATCTGCCATTTCAAGCGGTGATACGATTAACGCGATGTTTTCTGACGAGGGCTTTGCCGTTTTCCCGGCATGATAAAAGGTCCCCTGCGGAGCATATCGGGGAATCAGGACGGCCTGAATATCTGAAGCGGCGGACAGTCTGCCTTTTTGAGCATTTTCGCTGATCCCGCTTTCATATTCTCCGTATGAATGGAACAAATAGGATGAGAATATGGCGGATATGGAGGTTATCAAGACAAGCACAAAGGCATAGGGTATACAGCGCCATTGGACTAAATGCAGCTTTTGCGGCGCCTTTTTGCGCGGTACATTTTGCGAATTGACGAAATCATACTTCCGGTACAGCATTACATAGAGGAGAAAACCGACCCAGAAGAGCACATCATATTCCATCGTTGAGCGAAAAAAAGTCTCAGCACCGATCCTCTTGGGCGTTGAATAAATGAGCAGGAGCAAGACCTGCGAACCAATATAGGTCAGTCCGTTGGACACCAAAAACGCTGCGAACGTCACCCAAAACAGCTCAGCTGATAGGGTTTGGTTCAGTGCCTGCTCCGCCTGACCATGAATGTAGTATATATAGTATTTTTCTTTTTTGGAATGCTTGTACATCGCCAGCATGATGATTTCGATGGCAGCTAAAACCGCCAGCGTCAAAGGGGCATATAATTCAGGCATGGAAAACATATGCTCCTGCGCTTGCATGAGCACCGGATAGTTGGAATAATGTCGTCCTTCCTCTCCGAAATAGTGCTCCGCCGTTGTTTCAAAGCTATCGGACAGCACGATCCCAAACAGGCGATGATCCCCCTGTGCGAACAGAGAAATGAAGTCCCGGCGATTCAGCAGAATATCTGGCGGCATCATTCTTTCACCGGTTTCCGCTTCTCCGCGCGGCCACAGATAGCCGTAATCGTTCAGAACAAGATCGACCTGCAGCCTGCCGGACTCTAAATTCAGGCAGCGATTCTCTTTCTCGTCGGCAGAGAGCGCATTCCATACTGTTTGTGTGATGATACAATGTCCCGGTTCCGGGTTCCGGTATTCCACTAAGGGAAGCGCCATGCTCCAGGCGGATGCATCTATGGTACCGATCACGTTTCCGCTTTCAAGCCACGTTGCCTCGATAAATCCGTCCGAACGTTCTCCGTCCCCGTCCCATTCCGGCAAAGGCTGAATTGAATTATAATAAGCGGCGCTCCCAAAGTTTCCATAGGCAGCTATTCTTTTTTCATGTTCCTCCTTAAGGTATGCCCCGGAAACCAGTTTGATGCTTGCGGCACCGGTGAAAACGACCGCTAACGATACCATCAGCAAAACCAGACCGGAGTTTCTTCGGTTAAAGGAGAAACGCAACAATTTATTTCGCATTGATGACCCTTCCGTCGTGCAGTGTTATGATCCTGTCTGCAAATCTCCCCATATCCCGGTCATGCGTTGACAGCAGCATTGTTTGGGTAAACCTTTTATTTCCGTCCCGAATTAATCGCATGATGTTCTGGCTGTTCTCTGAATCCAGCGAACCGGTCGGCTCATCCGCAAGTATTATCTCCGGCTTAAGAAGCATGGCTCGCGCAATACAGCCTCTTTGCTGCTCTCCTCCCGAAAGCTGATCAGGATATTGCCTCAGCTTGTCACCAATGCCAAGCCATTCCACAAGTTCCTGAAAATAATGAGTGTCATATGGCTTCTTTTGTATAACGGAAGGAAGAAGAATATTCTGCTCGAGATCATACTCTCTGACAAGCTGAAAATCCTGCCATACAAATCCGATTTTTTTGGCACACATGACCCGCCGTTCGTTCATGGGGATCCTGTCGATCCGAAGGCCATGGAGCTCTATGGTGCCCTCATCCATTGGAAGCAAGCCGGCAAGTGTTTTCAGCAGCGTCGTTTTCCCGGCTCCGCTTTTTCCCATCAATGCGACGATCTCGCCTTCCTCAACGGAAAAAGAGACGCCGTCAAGTACCTTGACTCTGTTTTCTTTTCCATAACTTACGCTGACATGATCGAGATTAAGCATAATGTCCTTTCTTAAGGTAACGAATCCGTATTGGGGTGATCGTTATATCGTGTTAGCTCTCGTTAACGATAATAATGGATCAGAACACCCAGGGAGCTGTAGCATAGTTGTTAATCGTTATATAAAATCTTTTCTTATTCATCCTTCGATTCTGGTTGAAGGGAAGATAAAAACGGATTTTCGTTTTGATCTTCTGTTAAAACCATGTTGAGCCGTTCTGCCATGAATTCTTCCGTAATTTCGGGGCTTTTGAAGGTTTCCGTCTTACTGTCCCAAACAAGGGTCCCCCAGTGAAGATTCAGGTTCACAATGGGAGTCAGCTCCCTTAGCGTATCGGCATAAGGAAGGATTTCTTCGTCAGCCAGGGAAAGGTCTAAAACAAGATAACCTGACGGATCAAAGGTGAGAACGCCTTTTCTGCAGGCGTTTTGGATGAGCTTTCTCGTTTCCGCCTGCTTTTCTGTTTCAGCGTCAGCCCGAGCGCTGCGCAAGGCCTGCTCTTCGACAATGGCATGAACAAACTCGGACCGCGCCGATTCGACATCCTCAGCATTATCATCAGCAGATGCTGCCGCAGTAAAGGCAATGCACATTACAGCGGCGAGTAAAAATGTAATCGTACGTTTCATGGAATTACCTCCTCTTTCAGTATGATTCGTTTTGGCCTGTTGCATTTTGAAGAATGGGCAAGCGTAAGCTTATGTGATCATCCGTGCCGGCTGTGCAGGAACAAGCCGCCTGTTCCTTTAGTCTGTGACCTTTTTCGTTAACCCATCCCAGTATATAAATATCATAAACAGGGGGGGTGTCAAGCTGAATATTACGCGTCTTCAAAATCCTTTTTGAATTTTTCGGCAAGCCGTTCCGGCCAGGCGGAGGTCGGCTCCAGCTTGTCGTAGAATTTCCTTGCCTCGCCGGAAACGAATCTCAGCCCGCCGATCAGCTCACGGTTGTCATACAGCCAGCAGAGCCTGTCGATCAGATAGTTCATCTGTGATACGGTGTAGACCCTTCTCGGCACCGCAAGGCGCACAAGCTCCATGGCGCCGAAAGGCTCGCCCTCAGCTTCGTCAAACGGCTCATCGATCTTTCCGCGTTCCATTCCCCTTGCCCCGCTGGCCAGATATATCGCCGCGGCAAGGCTGCCGGCAGGAAATTCATTTTTCGGAATATGAGGGACAAATTTCAGCGCGTCCAGGTGGCAGCCGAGCCCGCCGGGCGGCGTGATCACGGGAATGCCTGCCTTTTCAAGCTCGGTACAGAGATAGCGGATAAACTGCGGCCCCTGAGAGATAATGTCCTCGTCCATGGTATCGTCAAGGCCGACTCTTATCGCCTCCATCTCCTTTATGCTCATGCCGCCGTAGGTCGGAAAGCCCTCAAAGGAGGACACAAAGCCCTTGAGGTATTCATACTGCTTTTCATCATTAAGGATGATTGCCGCGCCTCTGCCGAAGCCAAGCTTTCTTGCGGAGAAATAAATGATATCCACCGCATCCGCGATCAGCCTGGTTATCTCCCGCACGGACAGCTCGGCATACTTTTCTTCTCTTGTCTTGATAAAATAAAGGTTGTCCTGCAGAAGGCTTGCATCGAGCACCGATAAGACGCCGTGTTTTCGGCACAGAGCCGCCGCAGCAAGGATGTTATCTAAGGAGATCGGCTGCCCGCCGATCAGGTTCGTTCCCGATTCTATCCTGACGAACGGAACATTCCCCTTGTTGCCGCAAAGCGCCTTTTCGAGCTTGCCGAGATCGAAGTCTCCCTTAAAGGGCGTGTTGCTCTGCTTCTCAAGTCCGGAATCCTTCAGGCATACCACATAGTCTCCGCCGTAGTACTGGATCTTTGCAACGGATGTGCCGAACTGGAAATTCATCGGGACGATGCTTCCCTTCCTGACATAGGCCATCGACAGGATGTTTTCGCACGCTCTTCCCTGATGCACGGGAAGGAAGTAGTCTTTATTGAAGATCTCCTTGATCTTGGCCGCGAGCCGGGTATAGGTCGTGCTGCCTGCGTAGCACTCATCCCCGATCATCATCGCCCCGAGCTGCTCATTGGTCATGGCGTTGACGCCGCTGTCGGTAAGCATATCGAGGTAGACCGCATCCGATTCGAGTCGGTAGGAATTAAAACCGGCACGTCGGATCGCGCTCAATCTTTCCCCGACAGGAAGAATGGCGGTCTTCTGCACAATGCAGATCTTATGCATTTCAAGGGGCATAGGGGTTCGGCGATAGTATTTTACCTCTGTCATATTGGGCTCCTTTCCTTGTCAAGCTGCCGTTTTGCGGTTCCGTACGGCGGTTTCGGTGCAAGATAAATTGAGATTCTAACGTCCCGGGCATTGCCGGGCTTTTTGAAAGCTTTATAAGATCATGCGGCGGCATGCCGGCGCTTCCGGGCCGCCGTAAGCAGAAGGATCAAGATCAGAATAAAGGCGCCCTCGGCAAAGCGGATCAGCCATTCAAGCCGGGCAAAGTCCTGATCGAGCCGTCCCATTACGATATTGAAGAAGCAAAATACCGCACAGGCGATAAGGACCGTCAGGATGTTCGGGCGGGACAGGATTTCCTTAAACGTTAATTCCGGGAAAACGGTTTTCAGCAGGATCGTCATGACCGCAAGCAAAACAAGCGCCATGATAACGAAGGTCAGGACGCTGCCTGCGACAGGAGCAAGAAACGTTTTCCAAAGTGCGGAAAACGCCTGCGTGACCAGCCAGCCGAAGGCCCAAAGAGGCAGGCCGAGCCCCACGCGAAGATAAAGCGGAAGGCTGAGGATAGCGCCGCGCAGCCGGGCGAAGAAGCCCGGTCTGTATTTTTTCTCGTCTTCCCGTTCCTGCTCCGTGCCTTCCGAACTGCTGTCTGATTCCATGACGATGGCCGGCGGTTCTCCTTGCTGCGGGTCGGCAAGCAGATCGCCCGGCGCTCCGAAGAGCGAGGAAAAAAAGACGCCGACCGCCGCCGTAAAGGCAAGGACGGCTCCGCCCGC
>JAZRYN010000215.1:0-2311 GCA_045600745.1 Lachnospiraceae bacterium | reverse complement strand
AAATTACTCATTGAAGTCCCTCCCGTAATCATCGACTTCCATTTTCTTTTCAGGACGGACGCCGGATTTGTAGGCACCCTTCGCGATGGTGTGGGCACCGATGGGGTTGGTGAGCAGGATCATCAGGGCGATCAGGCCGATCTTCACGGCAAAGCCCGCAACGTCGGCATCAGGGTATACCTGAGGCATGACGAAGATGACGTACAGGATCCCGCCGATGGCAATATTGAGCACACCGAGAGTGGACACACAGGTAGAAGCCTGCATTCTGCAGAAGGTATCGGGCATCTTGATGATACCGAGGACACCGGCAAGAGCAAAGAAGGCGCCGAGAGCCATAAATGCGTCAGCAATAATTCTGATAGCCATAGATCACAGCCTCCCTTCCAGATAACGGCCGACCAGCAGCGTATCAATGATACCGAGGATCGCGCCGATCAGTGCGATGTCGAGATAGATCCCGCGGCCGGAATAAATGGAGAAGAGCACCATAGCGCAGCACATCAGATCGTCCGCGGCATCTGCCGCCACCATACGGTCTGCGGCACCGGGGCCCTTTGCCACTCTGTAAACGGAGATCAGAGCAAGAAGTGCAAAGAACACAGTTCCTACAAGAAGGTCAATATACATCAGTCAAATACCCTCCTTACTCCCTTTTCCAGAGTACCTTTAATGGCGTCTCCGGCAGCTTCTCCGCTTTCAGCGGTGACATCGATCCAGTGGATATAGTAGTATGCCTGGTCTCCCTCTTCCACGGCCTCCATGGTGATGGTGCCCGGAGTAAGGGTAATGGAATTGGCAAGCATAGAACGGCCGTACTCACTCTTAACGCCCACCGGGACCTTCACGATGCCGGGATTGACCTTTTTGCAGCCGCCGTAGCAGCGCTTTGCAACATCCCAGTTTGCCTTGAACAGTTCGATCAGAAAAACGGGGATATAGGCAATGAGAGAGAAGAATTTAGCCGGGTTGAGAAGCCAGAATGACTTTTCATGAATGAAGAACCGTGCGGAGAACAGTGCAACCGCAAGGCTTACCACCGCGCCGATCGCAAGCTCCTGGAGTTCAAACGACCACGTAAGAAGCACCCAGAAGGCCATGCAGAGAACGAAGGTGGAAATTACCGCAGGAAATTTAGTTTTCTGCAAAGTGGATTTCTCCCCTTTCCGTAATATTCTTATATCGCAATTATTCAACTTTCAGGTTTTCCACATAGAATTCCCGGCCGGAAACCATCTTCAGAGCCATACTGCGGCATTGGGGACAGCAGAGATTTTTCCTGTCCGCATCCCCCTGATGCCCGCAGTCGAGGCACCGGAACACCGCCGGAACCGTCTCGATCGTGAGCTCGGCATGCTCTGCTCTGGAGCCCTTCGCCGCGATCGGGAAAAACTCCCGGATGCAGTTGGGAACGATGCCGGAATACTCTCCGATCCTCAGACTGATCTCAAGCACTCTGTCGAATTTGTTTTTTTCCGCCTCGGATTCCACTATGCGGATAATGTTCTGCGTGATTGCGAGTTCGTGCATGCTTTATCTGTCGAGGCAGCTGAAGCAGGGGTCGATACTGGCAATGATCAGTCCCGCATCCGCTACGGTGTTTCCGCGAAGCATGAACGGGATGGTCGGGGTGTTCTTGTAGGAAGGAACATGGATGCTGACACGGTGGTTGGTGAGACCGCCGTTGCCGATTACATCGAAGGCGCGAAATGCACCGCTGTCACCGCACAGTCCGACGCTCTCCTTGAAGTCGCTTCCGGTTCCGTTGACGCCTGCGTCATCGACGCGACGATGGCGGCAGCCATGACAGGCGAGGGCACCTCCTATGCGGATCTCGCCGTTGCGGCAGAGCTTTCCAACGAGGAATACGGCGTCGCGTTCCGCGCGAACTCCGACCTCTGCGCGAAGTTCAACGAATTTAAGAAGGAAATCACCGACAACGGCAAGCTGAAAGAGCTCGCTGACAAGTACTGCCTGACGCTCGTCGGCTGATATTTGTTTCAAAACTGATTTTCCCGGAAATCCCGCGGGGCGGCAGAAACGGATTCGGCTCTGCCGCCTCTGTATTTCTTCTTTTTACTTTAATTGATTAGCACAGTACCAAATCACAACCATATATATCCATATTTCATATCTATTATCCAATGTTTCTGCCCTCGCACCATCCAAGGTGCTTTGCCTCACTTTGTGGTTTAAGCGGCAGGGCTTTGCCGGGTTTGGCAACGCCAAACCCTCCGCCCTGCACCTTCGCACATCTCCCCCCTAATTACTTCAAAATACAAGTTATTTCTCCCCCCCACTTTAACCTTCT
>JAZRYN010000214.1:0-5889 GCA_045600745.1 Lachnospiraceae bacterium | reverse complement strand
ATTTTTCATTCCTGGCCGGCATGGGCGGCACGGTTACGCTTGATAAGCGCGTAAACGAGGAAAATTTCCGCAAGCTGAACGCAGAACAGCGCGAGTCGGTGGAGTGGCGGCAGAATAACTGCGTCGCGGTCTACGTCGGCGACGATCTGCGCCTTGTGATCGATCCGCAGGGCTTCGGGTATGCGCGTTATGTGTATCTCCCGGACGCAGCGGCGGCCCCGGAGGCGCTGGCGGACTATGAACAGCGGAAAAACGCAGAAACGGCAGAAGATTTCTATTTTCCCGCGCCGATGGCGCAGCAGATCAAAAACCTGACGCCGGGCGAGGCCGTAACCGTGCTTTCCGTCGATCCGTGGACGATGGGCGCAAAGCTGGATTGTGGGACGCTGACCGAGGCGGTGCCGGAGCCTTACGCGCAGCATACCGACGCGGCGCGCCTGACGATCAGAAGCGGCAGGAAAGAACAGACGCGCCGAATCTATAACGGCGGCACGGCGGAAACGGTGGTATATTCCGGCATCCTCCCGGAACTCCCGCGTGATCTGCTGTATTCAAAGATTTCCGAAACGCTGGAGCGCGTCAATTTCTCCGGCGAAGGCGTCCGGGATTTTATCAAGGCGGCGATCCGCTATTATGCCGGCCTTGGCTACGTCCCCGCGGTCGATAACGTCCAGCGCTGAACAGAAAAAATAAAAATTCTGTGGGCTGTGGGCCGCGATGCCCTCATCGCGGCACCTTACCCCCCCAGAACAGAAAAAAATATAAATCCCGGTTGCATTTCCGGGATCATCCGAGGACTGAACAGCGAGAGAAAAAGCAGCAAGGGCGAGCGTGCAAAAACCCGCTTTCCCCTGCTGCTACATTAAAAAAGTAGGGAGAACAGCATGGAATATTTCTATTACGTCTTTGTGGCCGCGGAAAACGGAAAATATTATGCCTGGGCGGTCAAAGTCCCCGGAAGCAATAATCTTTTGCCGCACATAGAGCGCGAAAAAAATCTTGTGATCGTCCATCAATTTAAGACGATGAAAAAGGCGAAGGAAACCGCCGAGTTCTGGAACGAGTGCTACAAGCGCAACGGCACATTTCTTTTTGACGAGACATTTTAACAGGAGGCGCGATCATGAAATTAACGATTAAATCAAACGGCACGATCCACGCGGTCAACGTGGAGCAGAAGAAAATCTATGACCCGGAAAGCGATCTGCCTGCCGATTCCGACGAAGTGAACAGCGTGGAAATTGATTTTACGCCTTCGCAGCTTTGGTCCGATTTTGAGCTTTGGCTGGAGGACGATGACGGTCAGAAGATAATTGACTACAAAAAGATCAATCTTTCCAGAAGAAACAAGCTGCAGATGTCAACATGAGGAGGCCGCGAACACATGAACAGAAGAAAATCAAAATTACGCACGGCGGCCGGCCTTGCGGCGCTGGCGCTGATTGCCGCGCTGTTTTATCTTGTGGGCGCCGTGGAGCAGGGCGCGGCGCTGTCCCGGATGATCTGGACCGTCCCCCTGCTGGCCGCGCTGGATATCTGCGCGAGACTCTATAACAGAATTTGAAGGGAGAACAGAACAGATGACATATATTTATTCTGTCGTTCATGTGTCGGATAACAGATACCCCATGTGCATCGGATTTGCCACCAGTGCAGACAAAGCTATCGAGATGCGAGAAACGGCAGCAAAGAACTTGCATTTAAGGATTGACCATATCGGCATCAGGCAATATGAAGTAAACAAAAATTACTGGTGTCCATTTGTGAACGATTGAGCAAAGAAGGGAGAACAGAAAAATGCTTGTTTTTGATATTTACCTGAACGGCGCAGAAGGCACCTGCCGCACCGTCCCCGCGGAGTGCCGGGACACGCAGGAGCGCGTTTACGATATCCTGACGGACCGGCCCTTCGACCAGGCGCACGAAGTCGCCGAGGACGCGGCAAGCTGGACAGATTTCGCCTATCCCGGCGAAGCCTATGAGGCAAACGATTTCACGATCACCTGCCGGGAGGAATGAACAGAAAGGAGTGGTAACAGAACAGATTGAACAGCAACGGAAAGGTCATGCAGCGCTCCGCAACGATTCGCAATGCAAAGGAGTGGCGATGCCATGAAGCGAACAGCAAAGGAATTGCTTTGATTCGCAAGGCTATGAATAGCAAAGGCGGGGCGAAGCACTGCTTGGCGATGCGAAGCAAAGGAGCAGCAGCGATGCGCGGCGAATGGCAAAGGCAAAGCACAGAAAAGAGCAGCAAAGGAATCGCATCGATACGCAACGATGCGCAACGATACGAAACGCAACGGACTGGCAGTGAATGGCATAGAACACACAAAAAATTTTAATTTTTGGAGGAAAAGCAATGAAAGAACTGAAAGTGAGATTGACCTTTACGGAGTCCATTCTTGGGACTTCCCCGAAGAACGAGGACGTTTACCGGGATTTCATCGGGAGCAAGGCGCCGGACGCGCTGACGGTGGACGACGAGGTTGCAGCCCTGGGTGCAGATGCGGTCTGCGAAAAAGGCATGACGGTGTTCCCGCGTCTGGACGATGGCACCCCGTTTCTCTATGACTACCAGATCAAGGGATTTTTCAAAGATACCTGCGGCGGACTGCGCAAGGTTTCCGGCACGGAATCCAGCAAGATCAAGGCGTTCAAAAAAGAGATCGACAAGCTGGTGTTCCCGGAGCCGCGCACGATCCCGTTTCTGAATTTCGGTACGATTGGCGAATGTCAGCGCCCGCTACGTGCCCAGACGATGCAGGGAGAGCGCGTCAGTCTGGCGATCAGCGAAGAGATCCCCGCGGGCGCGCAGGTGGAGTTTACCATCGTCCTCTGGAGCGACGATATGGAAAAAGTCGTCCGTGAGTGGCTGGATTACGGACGCTTCAGCGGAATCGGGCAGTGGCGCAACAGCGGCAAGGGACGCTTCCGCTGGGAGGAAATCGCCTAAAAAAAATCAAAAATATTCCGCCGGAGGTTGCATATCGCAGCTTTCGGCGGGACTTGTATATGGAAAGCAAAAACACAGAAGGGAGAACACGTACATGACTTCGTATGAGCAGCACATGAAGCACTGGAAGAAAAAGAAGGGCGCGTATCAGCAGTGCAGCGGATATTGGGGGATCGGCGCCACTGCACCGTCAGTAATTTCAAAAGAAAAGGAAAGCTTAAATTCCAGGGAGTCAATGGCGCGCATACTGTCTCTGGAGCACGAATACCCGATATTCCTGCACCAGATGAACGATGGCTTTTGGGAGACCGTTCCGAGCAACCACCTATTCGGAGAAAAAATAGATAGCAAAGAAGATCTCCTTGCTTTTTCTGAAAAATATGCCTGAACAGCCCGGAAAAATAATCCCCCCGCCCGGTTGCATCTCCGCGCCGGGCGCGGGACTACCAAACGACAAAAAACTTTTTGGAGGTCAGATCATGGACGTTCACATTGGGTACCTTGGCAACGGCGCCACCTGCTACGACGTTTCCCGCACGGTCCGCGGAAACTTCCCCACCGTCGCCCACATCTCCCCGGCCGGAAATATCCGCTATTACGCGCCGGTCGATGACGAGAACAGAACGAAGATCGAGCGCACGGCCGCGCAGCACCGGATCGCATTCGTTACCCAGGTCTCCGCACTGCCGGAGGCGGAGCGATATTCCCGGATGCTGGACGCGCTGCCGGACCGCGTATTTTTCGATTACATGGCAACGAAGCGCAAGGGCGCCACGCTGCAGGAGGCGATCGAAGCCCTGTGGCCGTCGTTTCTGGCCGTGAGCTGATGAAGGAGGCAGAACAGAAATGAAAAAGGATTTTGAAGCAATCTACCGAAAGATCCGGGACAATCAACTGCTTTTGTGCTCCGAGTATGCAGAACACATGATCGTTGTCCCCTGGGTGCAGCGCTGGAAATATGCGATCCCGGAGAACTACACGAATTATCAGGGCGGATTCATCGTGGAGAACGAAGAGCCATACCGCGGAAAGCCTCTTTTGAATTATAACGGAGAAATCCTTTATCTGCGTTATATTGTCCCGTGGTACGGGCTTGGGACTGGAATCTGCGAACACTATTTACTGTTTGACCGTCACGGCCGGAAGTACAGCTATATTGTGCAGGACGCGACGGAAGCAGAAAAGCAGCTTGGAAATCCGAGCTATTATGGATTTCTTTCCCGCGTAAAAGAATACCAGCCGAGGAGGCCGCACGCATGAACGAGAAGCAGCAGAACAGCACGCCCGCACCGGAGCAGGTGCAGGCGAAGAAACGGGAACAGAAATTGGAAAAATTCGACCGCGAGCTTTTGGCGTTTCAGATCCTCGCCTGCGCCGCGGTCATGGACTGAGGAGGTAACAGAATGAACATTGCAGAGATCGTTGACCGCGCGATCGAGATCATCCGGGAGCGCGCAGAACAGACGCCAGATGCTGATTGGGACGAACAGATGACGCGCTGGTGGCTGGATGGCATTTGTTATTTTGAAGGCGAAGAAGCCGCACTGGAATTTGCAAGAACAGCACCGTTTCACATCAAAAAGCCGGAACTGGTCGGCTATGCTTGAATAGGAGGTAACAACATGAACAGCTATCCGAGAATGACACTGCGGCAGCTTTGCGAGGCCGCAAGAGATCAGAAGATCTATATTCAGTCTGACGAGGACACGACCGGAAACCTGGTGGAGCTTGTCAACTATCTCCGCGGCTGCTCCGGCGTGATGAGCATGGAAGTTTTGAGAATCTACACGGTCGGCGAAACCGCAGAAGGCGCAGAGATCGTCGCCGTGCTGGACATCCCGGAAATCTGGTTGGAAAAGGAGGTTTGATCATGGGACTGAGATCACAGATTTACGTCCGCGCAGACGGTCGCCTTATCATCGCAAATTACTATGAGTGGAACTATGGAACGAGAATGATCAGCCGCGCCCGCTGGGGGATCGAATATCTGAAAGAGCACATCAAATATGGCTGGGCGTTTCGTGACAGCGCCTATGTCACCCGGATGTCCCGCGTTTTCGACACGAATTTCGATATGCACGACGTTGCGCTTTCCTGCGATATCATCAAGGAGCGCAACGAACAGTTTCCGGATATCGGCCTGAACGACTACTTATTCAGAGATCAGGACAATAACGACGGCCAGCTTTTGGTGGACGTGAACACCGCAGCCGGAACGATCAAATATGCCTTTATCGAGGAAGGCGGAACCGAGCCCATGGACGGGAACGAATATATGTGCTGGGACGATAATGACAAGTCGTGGGACAAGAACAGCGCTGACTATATAAAGACCTGCAAGGAAAACATTGCCGCGCTCTCATCTCTTGCGCAGCTGATGACGCCGGAAGAGATCGTCGAGTTCGTATCGGCAGACTACGAAGAAAAACCGTTCTGACGGCATCATAACAGAACACCCCACCCACCACCGGCGCCGGCTTGTCGAAAACTTTGACTTGCCAGCGCCGAAAAAATAGCGTAGAATCGTTTCATAATGAAAGGACGTGAAGAAATTGACTAATTCAGAATATCCGGATCTTGAAATATTCCCGGCAAGGCTGAGGGATCTATTAAACTGTCATCCTGTATCGGGGGAAAAAACGAGCCAGCAAAAGCTTGCCGATGCTCTTGGAGTAAAACGGCAGACGGTCAGCTATTACACACAGGGGCAAAGCTCGCCCGACTGGAAAAACATTGCCAAGAGTGCGGAATACTTTCATGTTTCCGCTGATTATCTGTTGGGCACGGATGCTGGAACAAACGAAATCGTTTGTATTCCGTTTGAAAGCGCAAAAGCAATCGAGTCTTTTGTTTCGGCTTGTGACTTTTATCTGACAATGCATGTATTATCTTCTGAAAAAAATGAAGATGTTCAGAAATCCTTTAAATTGTTC
>JAZRYN010000213.1:0-14180 GCA_045600745.1 Lachnospiraceae bacterium | reverse complement strand
ATACGGCATGATCATCAAGGCTGCGCTTATTCCCGCGCTGATATATTACCTCGGTATCATCATCCAGGTTCAGATGCGAGCAACGAAGGATAATCTGAACGGGCTGCCGAAAGATCAGATGCCAAAGGTGAAGCAGGTTATGATGGAGAGAGGGCATTTGCTGATTCCAATCATCTTTCTGCTGTATATGTTGATTTTCAGTGGCGTGACGGTTATTCGCGGCGCTTTCTGGACAATAATTGTCACCATCTTTATTGCTGAACTTCGTCCAATCAGCCGCATGAGCCTAAAAGACATCTGCGACGCTTTCGTTGCGGGGGCGAAATCCACAGTATCCGTAGCCATGGCATGCGCCTGCGTCGGCATAATCGTCGGTGTCTGTGGGATGACCGGTTTTGCCCTGAACGTGGCTCACGCCATCATCAGCATCGGCAAGCATAGTTTGATGCTGACGCTTCTTTTTACCATGATTACCTGCATGATCCTTGGCATGGGTCTGCCGTCCATTCCGTCTTACCTTATAACGGCGACCATTGCGGCACCTGCTCTGGTTGAACTCGGTCAGCCTGAAATTGCGGCACACATGTTCTGCTTCTATTTTGCGATGTTCGCAAACCTTACGCCGCCTGTTGCGCTGGCATCCTTTGCCGCGGCAGGCCTTTCAGGCGGAAGTCCGATGAAAACGGGCTGGCAATCGGTCAGGCTTGCGCTTGCAGGTTTCATCGTGCCGTTCATGTTTATGTATAATCCGGCTCTGCTGCTGGAGAATATCACGTTTATCACCGGCATTCAGGTCGTGGCTACCGCCTGCGCAGGAGTCGTGCTGATTGCAGCAGCAGTGGAAGGATATTTGAAGGGACGATTAAACATTGTTCTCCGTCTGATTGCGGTTGTCGGTGCCTACCTGCTTATAGACAGCAGGTTGATGACAGATATTGCAGGTGTTGCTTGCCTGGCAGTCATTATCCTTGTTCAAAAGTTTGGTATCAGCAAAGTTAAATCGAAAGAATCACTGGTCTGATGTCTGTGGGTTTTAAAAGTGCTCCGGTTTCTTGCCGGAGCACTTTTTGTGTTAGGAAAAACGATAATGATGATCGGATATTTTCTTTTTTCAGAGGTGCTTTGCGAAGAGGACAATTTCTCGAAAACTTGCACGCGGCGGCGAAACCTGCTATAATACATTTCAATTCAGTAGAAAGAAGATGGCAGCATGTATACGTTTATCGCACCCTGTCATTTCGGTCTGGAAGCGGTCCTGAAAAGAGAGATCTACGATCTCGGCTACGATATCGTCAAGGTAGAGGACGGGAAGGTCTTTTTTGAAGGCGATGCGCAGGCCGGAGCGCGTGCCAATATTTTTCTGAGGACGGCTGAACGAGTGCTGCTGCAGGCGGGCAGCTTCAAGGCTGCGACATGGGATGAGCTTTTTGAGGGGACGAAGGCGGTTCCCTGGGAGGAATTCCTTCCGGTCGACGCCAGATTCTGGGTCGCCAAGGCTTCCTCCGTAAAGAGTGCATTGTTTTCGCCGACCGACATTCAGGCTGTGATGAAAAAGGCGATCGTGGAGCGGTTAAAAAGCGTTTATCATCTGAACATTTTTCCGGAGAGCGGCGCAGCTTATCCCATCCGCGTGGTCATTATGAAGGATGAGGTGACGGCGGCGATCGACTTATCCGGGGATTCCCTGCATAAGCGCGGCTACAGACGCCTGGTGAGCAAAGCGCCCATTACCGAGACGCTTGCCGCGGCGCTGCTGATGCTTACGCCCTGGCGGAAGGGACGCATTCTGGTCGATCCCTTCTGCGGCAGCGGCACCTTTCCGATCGAGGCAGCGCTTATCGCGGCGCACATCGCACCGGGCATGAACAGGAACTTTACCGCAGAGGGCTGGGAGAACCTGATCCCCGCACGCTGCTTTGAAGAGGCAAGGGAAGAAGCGAGGGAGCTCGTCCGCTTCCCGGAGGCCTGTGATATTCAGGGGTATGATGCAGACGGCGAGATCATTAAGGCCGCAAGGGAAAATGCCCGCGCCGCCGGCGTCGACCGCCTGATCCATTTTCAGCAAAGAGATGTTGCGGCGCTCAGTCACCCGAAAAAGTTCGGTTTTGTGGTCACGAACCCGCCCTACGGGGAACGGCTCGAGGACAAGGCGGCGCTGCCGGAGCTATACCGGGTCTTCGGCGAGCGGTTGAAGGCGCTTGATGCCTGGTCGGCTTATGTGATCACCGCTTACAGGAATGCGGAGCGCGACATGGGGATGAGGGCGGCGAAGAACCGCAAGATCTACAACGGGATGATGAAGACTTATTTTTACGAATTTCCGGGGCCGAAGCCGCCTCGCCGAAAATCGGAGGAAGAAGCATGAAGACGCTGATATTTGCTACCGGAAATCAGGACAAGGTGCGGGAAGTAAAGGAGATGCTGGCCGGGCTTGACGTTGCCGTGCTGAGCCTGAAGGAGGCCGGTCTGTCACCGGACATTCTCGAAAACGGCGAGACTTTCCGGGAAAATTCCCTGATCAAGGCGCGTACCGTTTATCAGCTCTGCGGCGAAGCGGTCCTTGCCGATGATTCCGGCCTTGAAATCGATGCATTTGACGGTGCTCCCGGCGTTTACAGCGCCCGCTTTATGGGGGAGGATACGCCGTACGAAGAAAAATGCGCGGCGATCCTCGAGCGCATGAAGGATGTGCCGGACGAAGCACGCGGCGCTGATTTCTGCTGCGCGATGAGCTTTATCTGCCCGGACGAGCAGGGCGGCTGTACGGAATACTGCGAGGAAGGGACGGTCTGCGGGCGTATTGCTTATGCGTCTGAGGGCGAGAACGGATTCGGCTATGACCCGATCTTTTATCTGCCCGAACGGGGAAAGACAACGGCAGAGCTTTCCGACGAAGAAAAAAATGCACTAAGTCACAGGGGGCGCGCACTGGAGGCGGTCAAGCCTCATATCGTCCGCTGGATCACGGAGAACACACCAAGGGAAAGGAGCAGTATCTAACGATGAAACGCTATGAAATCTCACTTCCGTCTTCGGATGGCAAAACCACTCTGCACGGCTACCGCTGGGAGCCGGACGGAGAAGTCCGCGCGGTGGTCCAGCTGGTACACGGCATGGAAGAATATATCGGCCGTTACGAGGAATTTGCCCGCTTCCTGACAGAGCAGGACCTTGCGGTGATCGGCCATGACCACCTCGGTCACGGAGGCTCTGTGACCGATGAAAGCGAGCTTGGCTATTTTGCCAGAGAAAAGGGCTTTGAGTGTGTGCTGCGCGACATGCACGCCGTAACGCTGCTGGCGAAGAAGGAATACCCGGACCGCCCGGTCTTTATGTTTGCTCACAGCATGGGAAGCTTTTTTGCCCGCCGCTATATCACGGTCTATTCCCGGGAGCTTGCCGGTGTGATCCTGAGCGGTACGGGCAGCCAGCCTTATCTTGCGGTCCATGTCGGCAAGCAGTTAGCCCGGCTGATCGCGCATTTCAAGGGCGACCATTACCGCAGCCGTATGGTGGAGAATCTTGCGGTCGGCGGGTACGGCAGCGCAGATAAATGGCTCTGCACGCGAAAAGAGGTGGTGGATGCCTATAAGGAGGATCCTCTCTGCGGCTTCCCCTTTACGGTCTGGGCCTATAAGGACTTCTTCAAAACGCTTGAGTATCTGGCGCTCGGAAGGGATCAGGAACGGATCCCGAAGGAGCTCCCGGTCCTGCTGATGTCCGGGATGAAGGACCCGGTCGGCGGTATGTCCAAGGGCGTTCTGCAGGTCTACAACCATTATAAAAAGATCGGCCTTACCGACGTCGATGTTTTTCTGTACAAGGACGATATGCATGAGATCCTGAATGAGATCGACCGCGAAGATGTTTATCATGACGCCCTGCGGTGGTTAGACAAGAGGATCGATAATTTACGAACGACCTGACTTTTCCCGGAGGAAAAGAACAGGAAAATCGGAAGCTGGGCAGAGCGGAAGCGGCCCCGGGACCGGGGAAGCGGTCCGGGAGAGCCTTTCCTGCAGGCGCGGCGGAAGGGGACAAGTGATGGCCGTATATTACCCGGAAGAGCTGATCGAAGAGGTACGCAGCCGCAGCGATATCGTTGCGGTTGTTTCCTCGCGGGTGAAGCTGACGAAACGGGGCGCCAATTACTGGGCATGCTGCCCCTTTCACAGTGAAAAGACCCCGTCCTTCAGCGTATCGCCCTCCAAGCAGATGTATTACTGCTTTGGCTGCGGCGCGGGGGGAAACGTGGTCACGTTTTTGATGAACTACGAAAATCTGTCCTTCCCCGAAGCGTTGGAGCAGCTTGCGGAACGAGCCGGGATAAGCCTGCCGCGCCGGGAAATGACCGAGGCGGAGAAAAGCCGTGAGAGCATACGGACAAGGCTGCTGGAACTGAACGCGGAGGCGGCTAAATTTTACTATTACGAGCTGCGCCATCCGGAGGGGGCGGCCGGGATGGATTACCTCGTCCGCCGGGGACTTTCGGCGGAGACGATCCACCGCTTCGGCCTCGGCTATGCGCCCGGGAACGGTTATTACAGCAACAGCCTCTACCGTTATCTGCGCGGCAGGGGTTTCTCGGATGAAGAGCTGAAAGCAAGCGGTCTGGTCAAATTTAAGGAGGGCCGGGGCGCCTTTGACATGTTCCGCGGCCGGGTCATGTATCCGATCATGGATAAGAACAGCCGGGTCATCGGCTTCGGCGGGCGGGTGCTTGACGGCAGCGAGCCGAAGTATCTAAACACACCGGAGACCCCGCTCTTTGACAAGAGCCGGAACCTGTACGGATTGTTTGCGGCCAAGACCACGCGAAGACCTTATTTCCTCCTGATGGAGGGATATATGGACGTGATCGCCCTGCATCAGGCAGGCATCGACTGTGCCGTTGCCTCGCTCGGAACAGCGATGACCCAGGGGCATGCAAGGCTCCTTAAGCGCCAGACGGAAAATGTGATCCTGACTTATGACAGCGACGCCGCCGGGGTCAAGGCGGCCATGCGTGCCATCCCGATCCTGCGGGAGGAGGGCTTAAACATCCGTGTTCTGGATATGAAGCCCTATAAGGATCCCGATGAGCTGATCGTGCATGAGGGCACTGCCGGCTACGAGGAACGCATCAAGAATGCCGTCAACTTCTTCCTGTTCCAATCGGATGTGTGGAGGAAGGAGCATGACACGGCAGATCCGGCGGGGCTTACGGCCTACTGCAGGCGTCTGGCCGAGGAGCTGACGACCTTTCCGGATGAGCTTGAACGGGAAAATTATCTGCAGGCCGTCTGTGAGCGCCAGTCGATCGATCCGTCGTTGCTGCGAAAGATGATGAACCGTATCGGAAATCGGAGGATCACTGCGGAAACGGGCTTTGACGGGGAAGATTTCGATGAAAATGCGGCGATCCGAAAAAACAGCCGAAGCAAAGAAAAAGACGAGGGGCTGCTGGTGGCGGCGCAGATGCTCTTAAACTGGGCGGCAACGGGCGCGGCAGGAGGATCCCGCCTGCGCCAGCTGCTTAAGGAGGAGGATCTGCCGACGGAGACCTATAAGGAGGTCTACCGCATGATCCTGAAGGAGAAGGCGGCAGGAGGGACCGTGCTTCCTGCTTCGCTCCTGAACCGTTTTGTCGAGGATGAAGCGGAGAGCAAGGCGGCGGCAGAAATCTTCAGCAAGGGCTTTGCCGAAGATACGCAGCCGGGAGAGAAGGCCAGGATCCTGACGGAGAGCCTGAGACGCCTCCGCCGGGAGGGCTTAAACCGCCTGCTCCGCGAAGCCGATACGGCGTCGAAGATCCAGCAGCTAGCGAGGGACAGGCAGAATATAAACAGGCTGACCATTACGGTGCCTGATCTTTAAGACGATCTCATTCAGAACAATGACAGGGAGGATAATGATGAAGTTAGAAACGATTTTGCAGGCATGTGATCATACCCTGCTGAAACCCGAATCGACCTGGGAACAGATCCGGGCGATCTGTGACGACGGCATGCACTATCACACGGCGTCCGTCTGCATTCCGGCTTCCTTTGTGAAGCAGGCAAAAGAATATGCCGGAGACAGGCTGAAGATCTGTACGGTCATCGGCTTTCCGAACGGCTATTCCACCACGAAGATCAAAACGCTTGAGACGGCTGACGCGGTGGAGAACGGTGCGGACGAGATCGATATGGTGATCAACATCGGCTGGGTCAAAGAGGGCGCCTATGACAGGGTGAAAGAAGAGATAGAGCAGGTGCGCGGCGCCTGCCCCGGCAAGGTACTGAAGGTCATCATCGAGACTTGCCTGCTGACCGAAGCGGAGAAGATCGAGATGTGCCGGGTCGTGTCCGAATCCGGCGCGGATTATATCAAAACTTCTACCGGCTTTTCGACCGGTGGTGCGACCAGAGAGGACGTGGCTCTCTTCAAAAAATACGTCAAGCCCGGCATCGGCATCAAGGCGGCCGGCGGCATCGCAGACCTTAAGGATGCGGAGGATTTTCTGGCGCTCGGCGCTACCCGTCTCGGGACCAGTCGGCTCGTCAAGATCGCGAAGGAGCAGGCATGAGGGACAGCACGCTGATCAAAAAATGTCGGGAAGCCCGAAAGAACGCGTATGTGCCCTATTCGCATTTTGCGGTAGGCGCGGCGCTTCTGTGTGCGGACGGCAAGGTCTATACCGGCTGCAATATTGAAAATGCTTCCTATTCCCCGACGGTCTGCGCGGAGCGGACGGCCTTTTTCAAGGCGGTCAGCGAAGGCCGCCGGGACTTTACGGCGATCGCGATCTGCGGTGCGCCGGAAAAGGAGGAGCCGACCGTGATCTGCCCTCCCTGCGGCGTCTGCCGTCAGGTCATGCAGGAGTTCTGCCGACCGGATTTCCGGGTGATCCTGTACGGGTCGGAGGGAAGAACGAAGGTCTATACGTTAAATGAGATCATGCCGCTCAGGTTTGATCTGCTGGATTAAAACAAGGCCGGCATCCTGCCCGTACAGCACCTTAAGGCAGGGCCTGCCGGCACGGTCATTTGGCTCTGCCTGCCTGCGTCTGCGGCGAACAGAGTGTCTCTGACATTGCCGCAGACACGGAAATTCGGGCGACTGCGGTCAGAGAGAAAACAAAGCATACTTTAACTTAGGAGGCTGCGGCTATGCGCATGGTGGATCTGATTCATAAAAAACGCTGCGGAGAGGAGCTGACGGAGGAAGAAATACGCTTCTTTGTGAATGGTGTTACCGACGGGTCGCTTCCCGATTATCAGATCAGCGCCTTCTGTATGGCGGTGGTCTTTCAGGGCATGAGCGACCGAGAGATCGCGTTACTGACAGACGCTATGGCCCATTCGGGCGATGAGATCGATCTGTCCGAATTCGGCAGCCTGTCGGTCGATAAGCATTCGACCGGCGGCGTGGGCGATAAGACCAGCCTGATCCTTGCCCCCATCGTGGCGGCCTGCGGCGCGAAAACCGCAAAAATGTCGGGCAGAGGCCTCGGACACACCGGGGGCACGGTCGACAAGCTCGAATCCATCCCCGGCTACCGGGTGGAGCTGTCCGTGGAAGAATTCCTGAAACAGAGCCGTGATATCGGCGTCTGCGTGATCGGCCAGAGCGCCGACCTTGCGCCGGCCGACAAGAGACTTTATGCGATCCGCGACGTCACGGCGACCGTGGAAGCCATTCCGCTTATCGTGTCGAGCATCATGTCCAAAAAGCTCGCTGCCGGCGCGCATTCCATCGTGCTCGATGTGACGGTGGGGAGCGGCGCTTTTATGAAGGATCTTGCATCCGCCGAGACGCTTGCCCGGAAAATGGTGGATATCGGCGTCCGCTGCGGCCGCAGCATGGCAGCCGTCATCAGCAACATGGACGAGCCGCTCGGTCATGCGGTCGGCAATCTTCTTGAGGTCGAGGAAGCCGCTTCCGTGTTAAAGGGCGAAACAAAGGGGGACGTTTACGAGGTCTCGCTTGAGCTGGCGTCAGCGATGCTGTCCCTTGCCCTCGGGATATCTCTCGAAGAGGCGAGGCGGACGGCGGATGAAGCGATCGCGTCCGGCAGGGCATTTGCCAAATTTAAGGAGTGGATCAGCTATCAGGGCGGCGATGCGGGCTGCATCGAAGACCCCGCAAGGATGCCGAGGGCCCGCTTCTTTCATGAGGTAAGATCTCCGGAGAGCGGGTATATCACCCGCATGGAGACCGAGGAGATCGGTAATGCGGCAGGCCTCCTCGGCGCAGGCCGCATGGTCAAGGATGACCCGATCGACCCGACTGCCGGCATCGTGCTGGCCAAGAAGACCGGCGAATACGCGGAGAAGGGCGAAGTCCTCTGCACGCTGTACGCGGATAAAAAGGAGCTTTTCCCCGCGGCAGAAAAGACCTTCCTCGGGAGTCTGACCTTCGGCGGGCAGGCGCCGCAGCCGCAGCCGCTCATCTACAAGATCATCCGGTAAAGGGTATCCCGCGACCATCCGGTAAGATCATCCCGTGCCGCTGTACCTGGCGGCTTAAGAAATGCACCGGGCTCAGCTGATGTGTGTTAAGGGGCTTGCGCGATAGTAAAAGATTTTAATGACTTTTTACTGGGCGGCAGCCCTCTTTTTAATGCAGAATCTTCCGGAATCATTAAGATCTCGGAAGATTTTCTCTTTTATCGAAACACCAAACAGACATCCCTTCCGGCATGTCTTTCTTTAGATGTCACTTTGAACAGAACCGAAATTTGCGCAATTATCTTGACACTACCGGGATGCGCTCGCCGAAATATAAAACGGCCCGCCCGGGAAAATGCCGGCTAAAGAAACTACCGCGTCAAAGGTCGGCAGTCGATGCCCCCGGGCGGATACTGATCGGCTTTGCCCTAAGTCGGAGGGCTGCGACAAGCTCCGGAAGGAAAGCGTTATCCTTCCGGAGTCTGACGAGGGGCTTTCTGCCAGATACTGAAACGGTAGACCGCTCCGCTTTCTTCCG
This sequence comes from Lachnospiraceae bacterium, assembly GCA_045600745.1. Taxonomy (GTDB): domain Bacteria; phylum Bacillota; class Clostridia; order Lachnospirales; family Lachnospiraceae; genus UBA6987. Next base: position 5,231 of record JAZRYN010000213.1, on the reverse strand, counting down.
TAAACGGCTCGGAAACGGAAGTCATTTTCCAAGAACGCTTTTTCGAAAGCTCCGGGAAAAAGACGCTCGGCCTTACGGGCGGGGCCGTCTCCACCATGGTAACGTAAGCCGTGTCACAGTCGGGGAGGAGCTTTTTGTAGATCTCTCCGCCGCCGATAACAAAGAATGTCTCCTCCTTCCGGGCGGCAAGAAGCCGTCTGAGGGCGGCAAGAGAATGAACGACGGTCACGCCTTCGGCGCGGAAGCTTTTATTTCGGGTAAGGACGATGTTCTCCCGCCCGGGGAGCGGCTTTCCGCCGGGAAAGGACTCTAACGTCTTCCTGCCCATGATCACCGGGTGCCCGAGCGTCGTCTGCCGGAAATATTTCAGGTCGCCGGGCAGACGGTAGAGCATGTCTCTGCCGTCTCCTATGCCCCATTCGGGGCTGACGGCAACGATCGCGGAAATCATGCCTGCCCCCTCAGATCGCCACCGGGATCTTCGCGGTGAAGGGGTGATACCGGTAATCCTCGACCGTGAAGGAATCCTTGGTGAACTGATAGAAATCGGTGATCTCCGGATCAAGCGACACCTTCGGCGCCGGGAACGGCTCTTTTTCGATCATTTCGCGGACCAGATCCACATGGCGGTCATAAATATGGCAGTCGGCAATGACGTGGACAAATTCGCCGGGCTCAAGGCCGGCGGTCTGAGCCATCATCATGGTCAGCATGGCATACTGGCAGGTGTTCCAGTTGTTGGCGGTCAGCATGTCTTGCGAGCGCTGGTTCAGGATGGCGTTCAGCTTATGGCCGGACACATTGAAGGTCATGCTGTAGGCACAGGGGTATAATGCCATCTCGGACAGATCGTGATGATTGTAAAGATTGGTGATGATGCGGCGGCTGGCCGGATTGTGCTTCAAATCAAAAATCACGCGGTCGACCTGATCGAACATTCCCTCGGAATATTTGTGCTTTACGCCGAGCTGATAGCCGTAGGCCTTGCCGATCGTGCCGTTTTCATCGGCCCATGCATCCCAAATGTGACTGTCCAGCTCGTGGATGTCATTGGATTTCTTCTGCCATATCCACAGCAACTCATCCAGCGCTGACTTCCAGGCCGTGCGGCGCAGGGTCATCATGGGGAATTCCTTTGAAAGATCGTAGCGGTCCACGACGCCGAAGATCTTGACGGTATGGGCGGGCGTTCCGTCCTCCCAGCGCGGCCTGACGTCGTAATCGGTGTCCCAGACACCGTTTTCCAGAATATTCCGGCAGTTCCTGATAAACAATTCATCTGCGTAGCTCATCGGAAGACCTCCTGCATAATTTCTGCTCAAAGCATAGCGCATTTTCCCGAAAAGGACAAGACTCGGGCCGCCGTTTTCCGCAAACCGGCGGTTCATTTTTTGTTGCCTTTTTATTTCTTTATAGTATAATAAAAATAACATCTGAGCCCGTCAGATGAGGCTTTTTATCGCTGAAAGCGATGTGGAGCGCGCCTGCCCATGCCGAGTACGGTGTGCCGTCCGCGATAAGAGGCCCCGAATGAAAGGGCGATGACAGCAATGAGGTTTTTATGACAGCATTAAACAGCAAACAGCGAAGCTTTCTTATCGGTCTGGCATCCAAGGAGGATGCCCTCTTTCAGGCAGGAAAATCCGGCATCACGCCCGAGCTCTGCGAAGCCGTTTCGGACGCACTCGAAGCCCATGAGTTAGTGAAGATCAAGCTGCTCAAGAACTGCTTTGACGATGTGAGGGGAGCAGGAGAAACACTTGCGGGGCGAACCCGTTCGGAGCTGGTCAAGGTTATCGGAAGGACGCTTATCCTTTACCGTCCCTCAAAGGAACATAAAAGGATCGAGCTGCCGTGACAGAGGAGAAACCGGAAAAACATATTGCTGTTGTCGGCGGGACCTTTGACCCGGTCCATTTCGCCCACTTAAGGCTTGGCTACGCCGCGCTTGCCGCCATTCATCCGGACGAGGTCTGGTTTATGCCGTCCGGCTCAAGCAATTACCGTTCGTTTAACGGCTTGAGGGCGGAAAAATACCACCGCGAAGCGATGGTAAGGCTGGCGCTTGACGGCGAGGACGAGCGGTTCCGGCTCTCGGACTGGGAATGCCGTGAACCCGGCTCCACTTATACCTCGAAGACCTTTGCGGAGCTGAATGCCGTTTATCCCGAAGTGACCTGGTACTATGTGGTCGGGGCGGACACGCTGAGCAGCCTGAAATACTGGGAGGAGCCGGAGCTGATCTGCAACTCCGCCGTGCTGCTCGCTGCGGGAAGGGACGAACAGGTATCCGCTGCGGACACGCAGGAGGCCGCAAACGTCCTGCGCAGCAAATACGGCGCAGATATCCGCTTTATTCCCTGGGACGATGAGCCGATCTCCTCCACACAGATCAGGAAAGCCTTCGCCGACGGAACGGTCAGCGAGAAGGAGCTCCCGCACGGCGTATATGAATACGCGATGAAACATCATCTGTATCGTCCGATAGCGGAGCTGAGCGGAGAGGAGCTGTTAGAGCGCGCGGGAGCGGGCCCGCAGGAATTTGACGGCTACCGGCGCCTAAAGGAGACACTTAAGCCTCATCGTCTCCGCCACAGTCTCGGCGTCATGCACATGGCCATGCTGCTTGCGGATGCTTACCGCCTGGTGCCGCTTGAAAAGGTCAGACTTGCCGGGCTCCTGCATGACTGTGCCAGGGTCGCCGGTCTTCCGAACAATGCCCTCGGTCACGCTCCGGCCGGCGCACAGCTGGCCCGCCGGGAATACGGCATAACGGATGAGGAGGTCCTTTCCGCCATACGCTGGCACACGACAGGCCGCCCGGGAATGACGGATCTGGAAAAAATCATTTATGTAGCCGACTATATCGAACCCTTCCGGGGGCCCATGGTCCATCTGGACAAGGCCCGCCGGATCGCCTATACCGATCTCGACAGGGCGGTGATCTTTGCCGCGCAGAATACGATCCGCTATGTCCGCTCAAAGGGGGAGGAGATCGACCCGATCACGCTGGACTGCGAAAACTACTACCGTACACGGATCAGCGAAAAAGGAGGATACTGATGACGACCAGGCAGCAAATGAAGGCAGTTTATCACGCTCTTACGGAAAAGCAGGGCAAGGACATTACGGTTATCGATATCCGTGAGGTCTCAACGCTTGCGGACTACTTTATCATTACGCATGGGAACAACACGCCTCATGTGGAAAGCCTGGTGGACTGCGCACAGGAGGCGATGGAAAAGACAGGAGCTGCCTGCCGGAGCGTTGAAGGACTTCGCGGCGGACGCTGGGTGCTGCTTGACTACGGTGATGTCGTGATCAACATTTTTTCCCGTGAGGACCGGCTGTGGTACGATCTGGAACGCATCTGGCGCGACGGAAAACTGGTCGACATGTCGCAGGAGGAGCAGGAGGAATGAGCGGAACGCCCAAGGAGCCGCTTATCCCCTGGCATCTGCTCTTTTCCCGGACCGGCTTAAGGCGCGGAGATACCGCCGAAGAGGAAACAAAGCTGCTTACGGAAGTAAAGCCCCGCAGCATGACGGAAAAGGAAGGACGCGGCGCATTTTTCTTCTGGCTGGCTTTTGGCTTCGTCCTTTGCCTGCTGACGGCGATCTGTGCGGTTTCCTGCGGGCGGGGAGACGGGACGGAGTCCGGCCTTTCCTTCTCTGCCCTGTGTACCGTGATCCTGATCCTTGCCGCTGTGGCCATTCTTGCCGTCGCCGCAGCCGACTTCCTCAAGGCGTGGAAGGCACAGAGCAAAAAGACGGCAGACAAGAGCCCCATAAAGAAAAGAAGATCCGGCAATACGAGGAGCCCCTCATTGCATAAAAAGGAACATCATTAAAGGAGGACACTAATGAGCATTCTTTCCCGTTTTAAAGAAATTATTGCATCGAACCTGAATGCTATGCTGGACAAGGCAGAGGACCCGCAGAAGATGATCGAACAGTATCTGAAGGACCTGACCGCCGACCTTGCCGAGGTCAAACGCGAGACGGCGTCCGTGATGGCTGACGAAGCGAAGGCCAAGAGGAATCTGGTCGCCAATCAGGAAGAGGTCGAAAAGTATACGCAGCTGGCCAAGAAGGCTTTGGAAGCTGGCGATGAAGCCAATGCGAAGCTCTTTATCAAGAAGAAACAAGGACTTGAGGAAGTAGGAGAATCCCTGCAGCAGGTCTATGATGTCGCGGCCTCCAACAGCCAGAAGATGCGTCAGATGCATGATAAGCTGGTCAATGATCTGAACGAGCTGCACACCCGCAAGGCGGCGATCGAGGCAAAGATCAAGATCGCCGAAGCACAGAAGAAGGTCAACGAAGCCGCCGGAGCGAACGCAGGCAACAAGGCCGAAGCCTCACTGAATGCTTTTGCCCGCATGGAGGAGAAGGTCGATCATATGCTTGACGAGGCAAATGCCATGGCCGATCTGACCATGGAACGCACGGATGAGACTGTTGCGGCTGAGGCCCGCTACTATGAAGCCGTTTCCAACAGCAAGGTCGACGCCGAGCTGGAAGCGATGAAGCAGGAACTGGGACTTTCGTAAGCAGCCCCGCTTTTGCAGTCCCCGGGATGACGGGATGCTTCATCCCGGGGGGCAGGAGAGGCTGCGGCACGGCTCGCCTGCCCCGGAAACTGTATTTTTTTAAAATTAATACTTGCATTCTCAAAAAACGTAGTGTATAATCGCACATGCGTTGAAAACATAGCGCTATCGCCAAACGGTAAGGCAACGGACTCTGACTCCGTCATTTCAAGGTTCGAATCCTTGTAGCGCTGCGCACGGGGCCCTGTCGGAAGATAGAGCCCCTTCTTGTTTTAGCGGCGCCGATGCTGCGGGCCCATTTTCGGAGCGGCGCAGGCCGGAAGAAAAAGGGCGACCCTGACGAAAGGAGATCGATATGTGGGATCTGGGAAAAACCGCCGTATTAACGGTCGATCATTTTACGGATAACGGAGCCTACCTGCGCCGGGAGGAGGATAAAGGCGCACAGCCGGAGACGGTCCTGCTGCCCGGACGCTATATCCCGGAAGGAACAAAGATCGGCGACGCGCTCAGGGTCTTCCTCTATAAGGATTCGGAGGACCGTCCGGTCGCCACGACGGACAAGCCGCTCATTGAAGCCGGCGGCTTAGCCGGATTGAAGGTGAAGGCCGTAACGGGCATCGGCGCCTTTCTGGACTGGGGACTGCCCAAGGACCTTTTTCTGCCCTATAAGGAGCAG
>JAZRYN010000212.1:0-2757 GCA_045600745.1 Lachnospiraceae bacterium | reverse complement strand
TTGCCGAGGGCGTGGAGCTGCTGACCATGATGGCTCCGGTGCGCATTGAAGCAGACGCAGAAGGGAACGCCACAACGCTTGTTGTCAAGCCGCAGGTCGCCGGCACATACGACCGCGGCGGCCGCCCGTCTCCCGTCTCCTCCGATCAGGAAGAGCTTATGGTGCCTGCCGACCTGATCATCATGGCTGTCGGCCAGGGCATCGAATCCCGGCATTTTGAGGAATCCGGCATTACCGTAAGACACGGCTCCATCAACGCCAACGATGCCGCCAGAGTCGGTGACGAAAAGATTTTCGCCGGCGGCGACTGCGTGACCGGTCCGGCAACGGCTATCCGTGCCATCGCGGCAGGCAAGGTTGCCGCCGCCAATATCGACGAATTCCTCGGTTTCCATCATGAGATATCCGCCGATGTGGTGCTTCCGGCTCCGAAGATCAACAGCGTCGTCCAGCGCGGCCGCATCAATCTGACCGAGCGTGAGGCCGATGAACGGAAGCATGATTTTGACGCCATTGAACACGATATGACCTGCTTGCAGGCAAATATGGAATCGTCCCGCTGCCTGCACTGCGATTACTTCGGCTTCGGCAATTTCAGAGGAGGGAGAGAAACGAAATGGTAAATCTGACGATCGACGGACACGCCGTAAGCGTCCCCGAAGGCACAACTATCCTGGAAGCGGCAGCCTCAGCCGGCATCCGCATCCCCACTCTCTGCTACCTCAAGAATATCAACGAAATATCCGCCTGCCGGATCTGCGTGGTCGAGGTGGACGGCTTTGAGCGCCTGATCCCCGCCTGCAGCGAAAAAGTCTTTGAAGGCATGGCGGTCCATACCAACTCTCACCGCGCCAAGACCGCGCGCGAGACTAACCTGAAGCTGATCCTTTCCCAGCACGACGGCGACTGCACGACCTGCGTCCGCAATCAGAACTGTCATTTGCAGGATATGGCAGCCGAGCTGAATACCATCTCCAATCCCTATCCGAAGGATCTGAAGAAGAATGACTGGCCGGAGAACAGTTATCTTATCCGCAAAGAGAGCAAATGCATCAAATGTATGCGCTGCATCCAGGTCTGTGATAAGATTCAGACCTTGAAGGTCTGGGATGTCAAGGGGACCGGTTCCCGCACGACCGTCGGCGTGCGTCTGAACCGCGCCTTCACGGACGCGGACTGTGCGCTCTGCGGTCAATGCATCACCCACTGCCCGACCGGCGCACTCTCTGCCCGCGACGATACCGCAAAGGTCACCGCCGCGCTCGAGGATCCCGAGCTTATCACTGTGGTGCAGGTGGCTCCCGCCGTCCGCAGCGCATGGGCAGAGCAGCTTGGCCTGAGCCGGGAGGAGGCCTCCGTCGGACGCATGGTCTCCGCGCTCAAGGCGCTCGGCTTTGACTACGTTTTTGACACCAATTTCACGGCTGACCTGACCATTATGGAGGAGGGAAGTGAATTCATCGAACGCTTTACTGCCCGGGAAAAATACAGCTGGCCGATGTTCACCTCCTGCTGCCCCGGCTGGGTCCGTTTTGTGAAATCGCAGTTCCCCGAATATACCGAAAATCTTTCGACAGCCAAATCCCCGCAGGCCATGTTCGGAGCGGTCGCTAAAAGCTACTTTGCCGAAAAAATCGGCGCCGATCCGCATAAAATGCGCGTGATCTCCGTCATGCCCTGCACAGCGAAAAAGAGCGAGGCCGACCTGCCGAATCTTAAGGATGCCTGCGGCGATCCCGATGTGGACGTCGTCATCACGACGCGCGAGCTCAGTCGCCTGCTGCGCAGCTACCACATCAACGTCAAGGATCTGCCGGAGCAGAATTTCGATTCTCCGCTCGGAACCGGCACCGGTGCTGCCGTTATTTTCGGCGCGACCGGCGGCGTGATGGATGCCGCGCTGCGGAGCGCCTATTATCTGGTAACCGGCTCCAATCCGCCTGCTGACGCCTTTACCGCCGTCCGCGGCATGAAGGGCTGGAAGGAGGCCGATTTTGATGTTCCCGGCGCCGGAACGGTCCATGTTGCCGTTGCCAGCGGTCTCGGCAATACCCGGGCCCTTATGGAAGCCGTGAAGTCGGGAGAAGTGAGTTACGACTTTGTCGAGATCATGGCCTGTCCCGGCGGCTGCTCCGGCGGCGGCGGTCAGCCCATTTTCGAAGGCAGGGAGCTGGCCGACACCCGCGGAGAGATCCTCTGGAATCTGGACAAAAACAGCGCCATCCGTTATTCGCATGAAAACCCGGACGTTGCGGCACTGTATCGGGAGTACCTGGAAAAGCCGCTCGGTCATCGCTCGCACGAGCTTCTGCATACCGATCTGACCGCATGGCCGATGCCGCTTAGTCCAGAGCTGAAGAGGTAAGGTATCTTTCCTGCAAAAAGGGGGCTGTCGCAATAGTAAAAGTTTTTAATGACTTTTTACTGGGCGGCAGCCCTCTTTTTAATGCAGAATCTTCCGGAATCATTAAGATCTCGGAAGATTTTCTCTTTTATCTAAACACCAAACAGACATCCCTTCCGGCATATCTTTCTTTATTGATTCTGTTTTGAACTATCAAAAATTTAAGCGCTTTTCAGTGCAAAAAGATGGGTTCCCATACGCCCCGACTTAAGTCTTGCAATGGAGCTTGTTGATATTTCTCCCCATCGCAAGAAGGATGCTTTCTGCCAATGCGTTTTTCTTTCCACGGTATAGATATCTCCGAAAGTTCATGTCTTCTTTTACATCGGCAAATGAACCTTCAGCCTGAATGC
>JAZRYN010000211.1:0-3931 GCA_045600745.1 Lachnospiraceae bacterium | reverse complement strand
CCCTTCATAAGGGATCTGTGGGTTCCTCCTTCTTTGATAATCTGTCCGAAATGATAAGCTCCTTCAGCTTAAACGAGACCCATTCGTCGAGCGACAAATTTAGCTCGGCCAGCACGGTAATGAATGCCGTCATTTCTGCTTTGCTCAAATCAAAATAGAGCGGTTGTGTTACATAGTCCTCTGGCAGCTGTAAAATATACCGTGCCTCGCTTTTTTCATAACGATGGAGAGGCTCTGTACACTGTTTTATCTGTCTTGCTAAAAAATGCAGCAATTTCAATGTCTTTCGGGTTCAAATCCCCCCACTACTAACTTTTTCCGACTACTTTGCTCAGTTAATTCGAAGTAAAAGGTGCGCAGGATTTTTGCTCTAAAAACGAAAAATACCGGCTCAGGAGCAGTCTCATTGACCATTCCGAAGCCGTTTTTCTCTGATTTTACAGTATTTTGAGCTATTTCAGCCCCAAAAACAAGAAGCTCCGCCGGAAAATCATGCTTCATTCCGACCGTTCGTCTCCGTTGTGTCGGGCCATTCGAGATATTTGTTTCTGAAACGCTCCAGCTCGTCGGCGGAGAAGAAGCTTTCGGCCCGGAAATAGCTTTTGTAATCTCCGAATCTTGCAAGGATCTCCCGGTTCAGGCGCTTCGGCCGTTCCGCATCAACGCCGAGCACGGCGATCACCTGCTTCTGCACGGTGAGATTGTATTCCTTCCTTCGGAGCTGATCAAGATACTTCATGGTGATGGCAAAGTACGGCACCTGAGAGGTCATGTAATCATCCAGTGTAACGTCGCCTCCGATGCCCAGCATGGTCATGATGACGGCGGAGACGATGCCCGTCCTGTCCTTCCCGGAGTGGCAGAAGAAGAGAATGCCCGTGCAGTCATCGCTGAGCATGAGCGTCAGGATCCTTCGGAACTTATCCATCGAATCGGGGGCGAACAGGAGCTTCAGATACATATCGTCAATGTCGAAGCTGTTGAAGTATTTGGCTGTCATCCACGCAAATTCCTCGGCATCCTCACATTCGTTTTTCCACTCCATCAGTGTCTTCTGATAAGCCCTGTATTCGCTCGTCGCTTCAAAGGGAATATCGAGAGCATGGATGCCGGAGGAGCCGGTGTCGCAGGGGCGCGTCTTCTCATCCGCTGCGCGGAGGTCAACGATGTAATTGATCCCCCAGGAGGCAAGCTTTTCATAATCGGCAGACGTAAACCGATCCGGATTGCCGGAACGGAGGATGGCACGCTTCCGTATTCTCCGCCCGTCCCGTGCCGGATATCCGCCGAGATCCCGGAGGTTTTCCGCGGGCAGTTCGGTGATGACGTGTTCGGAATAGATGTCCAGAAGCTCATCCATCCGCCGGTAAAAAGCCTGTGTATCGGCCTCACTCAGCTTGAGCGGGACGGTTTTCGCTTCGCCGCGGATCGTTTCCAGCAGCCAGTCAAAGGTCTGCAGCGTGCGTTCGTCAACGGGCTTTTTGTTTTTAGCATCGTAGCGTATCGTCTGACCGAGCAAAATATACAGAGCCTCGTCCAGCGGCATGGACATCTGTTCCTCGGAGGTTTCCGGCGAAAACTTGCGTCCTCCGTCAATATGATCGGCAAGATACACGATCTGCTCCAGAGTCTTCATGCACGGGCGACCGGACACATGGTTGCGGATCGCCGCAAGGATCTCTCTGTCGCGGATCCCGAATTCACGCTCGGCAATGGCCGCCCCGATCTTGCCGTGTATGCTCGGCGGATAGGCGAGGTTGTAGCGGCTGAGGCGGAGCGAATACTGTTCGGCCGCTTCAAAGAACTGCTCCTGCGTAAATTCTCTTGCCACATCGTGCAAAAGACCGGCAAGCTCGGCCTTGCTCTCGTCATAGCCGACCTTCCGGGCAAAATGCACGGCGATCTCCGCTACGGCGCAGGAGTGGGCAAAGCGCTTCGGAGAGAGGCGCCGTGCCAGCTCCCCGCGTATTTCTTCAAGCTGCTGCGGTGTATAGGCATTTTCGTGCTGCACGCTGAGTCCTCCTAATCGGCTTGCTGCGCATCAGGTCCGTTTGATGCAGAGCATGGTGATATCGTCAAACTGCGGGGCATCCCCGACAAATTCATGGATCGCGTTTTTTACGTTTCGAACGGTCTCCGCAGGGGAAGCGTCGGCGCTTTCGTTCAGAGCACTCAGCATCCGTGCGGTCCCGAACATCTCTCCGGCGGCGTTCGTCGCCTCGGTGATGCCGTCGGTATAAACAAACACGCTGCCGCCCTTTTCCACCCGGAACTCATATTCGCTGTAACAGGAGCGCCTGATCCCGCCGAGGACAAAGCCGTGCTTATCCTTTATGAGCTCATAATTTCCGTCTGCTCCGCGGATCGTCGGATATTCGTGCCCCGCGTTCGCGGCAACGCAGCGACCTGTGCTGATCTCATAAATGCAGATCCACGCGGTCACAAACATTTTGTAGGTGTTGTTCTCACAGAGCCGGCGGTTGACCGTTTCCAGAATTTCCTTCGGTGAACGTGTGTAGGCTGTCTCATTTTTCAAAAGCGTCTTGGCAACGACCATAAAGAGGGCTGCGGGGACACCCTTGTCGGAGACGTCGGCAATGACCAGAGCAAGATGATCCTCATCCAGCAGAAAGAAGTCATAAAAATCGCAGCCGACCTCCTTGGCAGGGTCCATGGAGGCGCTGATCATGACATCCGCACGCTCGGGGAAATCGGTCGGCAGCATATCGGCCTGGATCCTTTTTGCGACATTCAGCTCCGCGCCGATCCGCTCCCGCTCGGCGGTGATCGCGGTGATGTTGGCAATATAGGTGCCGATGTCCTTCTCCATCTTCACGATGTCCTCCGCAAGCTGCTGGATCTCGTCGCGGGTCCGGATCCCCTCCAGAGAGCTGCCGGAGCGGTTGTCGCTTTGAACAAAGCCGGAGACCTCACCGGAGATGGACTTGATAGGCTCGATCACCCGGTAGGAGATGTAATAGAAATAGAGCGTGATAAAGATCACTTCAATGCAGATCATCATCACGATGGAGTTCGTGAGCTCGCTGCGGACAGCGCTTTTCATCGCCTCCATTGGGACAGTTACGCTGACGGCCGCCAAAAGCTCTGCCGCGGGCCCGTATATGCCGAGCACCGCCGTGGTGCTGCCGCCGCCCTCGCCCGCCGTGATGAGCCCGCTTCCAGGACGCTGCCCGCTTTTCAGACCGTCCGCAATGACAGTGGAAAAGTCGGAGCCGATCGCACCGCCGCGGCCGAGAGAGAGACTGCCGTCTGCGGCGTCGCGGCTGTTAAAAAGATAGGTGAAGGGAAGACAGCCGGCACTCTCACCTGCCGTGAGCAGCCCGGCGTCCGGCACAAAGACGGAGATCTCGCTTGCGCCCATTGTTTCGCAGAGCCCTGCGAGCGCGGCGAGGGTCTCCCGATATTCCGTGCTCTCCGCAAGAGAAGAAATGCGCTCCGCGTCTGCCTGCCCGAGCGCCGCTGTGTACGTCCGGAGAAGAGTGGGGGAAAGGCAGGAGCCAGCCGTCTCCGCGATCCGATAGGCTGTATCGTTATACTGCTTTTCCATGCTGCTTCGGACATTTTTATAGCCGCTGACGGCGCTGACCGTGCAGACGAGCACGCCGAGGAGAACGACCGTGACCGTGAGGCGGGAGGCAAGCCTTCTCTTCTGCCTGCTGCCGGTCTGCGCCGCGGGAGAACGGCCTGTGCAACGCCGGGCAAGGCGGACAAACAGAGGAAAGAGCACCATGCTCAAGGCGAGCTCGATCAGAAAATTGATGCTCACATAGGAGGTGATCAGCTCGCGCAGAACGTTGCCCGCGCCCATGGCCGAAGCGAAGACATCATGGAAGAAAACCAGGCAGCAGAAAAGGAAAACTCCTGTGTTAACCACAGGGGCAGTGATCGAGGCAAGAACGACCGCAAGGTC
>JAZRYN010000210.1:0-3296 GCA_045600745.1 Lachnospiraceae bacterium | reverse complement strand
GGGACGCCGTTGAGAACATTGTAGCGCTTTTCCGATTCGACCTGCGCCTGCCCTGCCTCCCCGAAGCGTTCCTCGAAAAAGTCCTCGCGCCCGCCGATCTTGATGTCCTTGATGCCGTGGATGGATTGGAGCATCCACGCGTAGGCATTGGAGAGATTCTTGCGGTAGGCCTTGCCCTCCTCCTGCAGGACGGGGCGGATAGCCTTGATGATGATCACTACGATGATGCCGACAAAGGCGGCGATGAGCAGGGTCATGACCGGGTCGATCACGAGGATCACGGCGATGACGGCAAGGGAGACGATCGTTTCGGACAGGAGCGACAGGAGCGAGCTTAATATCCCGTAGGCATTCTGCACATCGGTGCGGATGATGCGGATGATCTCGCCGGAGCGCGCCGTAAGATAGTATTCGTAGGGCTTATGCAGAAACGAGCGGAGCATCCGCTGCTGCATGCGGAAACGGCTGCTGTACACAAAGTCCGCCGTGTAACGGTTTTTGAACAGCAGAAAGATATCCTTTATGATGTAGATCGCGATCATCGCCACGATGCACAGGACGACAAAGCTTCTGTGCGTTTCTATGCCGAAAAACGAGCAGACCGCGGCAATGGCGGCATGGTTCGTCAGAACGTCCGGCTCCAGCACGGCGGTCATCAGCGGCACGATCAGAGAGACGCCCAGCATCTCAAAAAACGCGCCCGCCGTCGCGATGAGCAGCAGCAGCCACACCCGGCGCTTCTCCTCCTTATCCAGGAGCCGATTCAGTTTTTTTACTGTTTCGATCATATTTTCCGCTTCCTACAATTACTCAAGCTATTATACACCATTGCGGGCGTTTCCGCAAGTATCAATACCGATGCCGCGGCGATCCGAAAAGGAAGATTTTTCTTGATGTTTTCCTCCGTTTCGTCTAAAATGATACTATATAACAGTCATTCGGGAGGAAGCATATGAAAAAGAGAAATTTTTGGAAATACCTTGCCGCCGTTGCTTGTATTCCGGTTCTGGCGGTGGCGGTGCTGTTTCTGAACGGAAATGCACGGATGAGCTTTGACGGAGCTCCCGCGGAGCTGAGCGCGTGGATGGGAGGCATTTCCGACGCAGCGCCGCTCAATCAGCTTGCGATCCCCGGAAGTCACGACGCCGGCACCGCCGGAGTGGACGGGCTGTTCGTGCTGCAGTGCCAGCTGACGGACGGCAAGCTCATTTTCGGTCCCTGGGCAAGAGAGCGGGCACAGGACGAAACGATGAGCGCCTACATTGAAAACCTCGGCAGCTCGGAGGATATCGACATCCTCAACGTCATCCTGCGCGACTTCATCACACCGGATAAGTGCCGACAGATCATTGATCTGAACGTACAGAAGGGCTATATGGCCGATCAATAAATAACAAGGGCAGCGGTTTTGTTCCGCTGCCCTTGGCATAGTCTCATTTAAACACTCTCAGCTTTCTTTTCAGAAACCCGATCCCGCGGCGGATAAACCGACGCAGGGGGCGGTCGGCAATTCGGAGCCGCCACCAGAGTCTATACAGCACATGATCACAGTCACGCCATTTTTTGCGTCTTGCAAAGGACTGCACCACCGCGATCAGCTGCTCACGGCAAATCCCCGGCTCGATCTCGGTCTGTCCGTCCCCGCACATCGTATATGTCCCGTCTGCACAGCATTTCACGATCCGATGCAGAACATATGTGCCGTCGCCGCGCCGGTAAAGCACCATATCACCGTATCGGGGCTCCTCTATTGCTGCAAGCCTGACCCGGCTGACTCTGTTCAAAAGCAGCGGCAGCATCGAGCGGCCTGTCACGGTCAATTCCGCCGTGCCGCCCGTTGCGACTGTCTGCGCAATGATGGGACCTATCTCCTGTATGGAGGCCGACTTGCTTACCGTTTCTGTCATGGGGCAAGCTCACTCAGGTCGATCGAACCGTCGGGACCGATCTCTATGTCCGGATGCTCTTTTACAAATGCAGCCTGTGCCGCGACATACCAATTGTAAAACGCTTCATAGTCTTCAAAGCTGTGCAGGAATTCATCCTTCTGCTCGGGAGACAGCGCGTGAAACTCCGCATATCCAAACGTGTTCAGATCCTCCGGCAGCGGTACGGAACTCGGCTCGGGCTCGTCAGTCCCCTGCTCTTCGCCCTTGTCGGAGCCGGTCTCGTCCTTAGTATCGTCGATCACTACCGGGGGCGTTTCCTGCGCTTGTGCAGTCTCGATAGGTTCCGGCACTGCGCTGTCCCACGGCTTCGTTATTATGAGCACGGCAGCCGCAGCTATCACGAGCAGCGCAATAATTATGGCAATGCGTTTTTTCATAGTCAGTCCTCTATTGCGCCGCTTTCGCGCAGCTTTGCAAGGAAGCTGTCAAGGTCGGCTCTTGCCTGCTGCTCGCTTACGTCATACTCCGCGAGGATGTTACTCACGAGCTCTTCTACGCTCGTCTCTTTTTCGAGCATGTTCCATATCGTCTGCCCCATTTCGTTGAGGCTTATTATCGAATTGAAGTTCACAGCCGCCTTGCCTACCGGTACGAGGATATGACTGTCCGCAACGTCTGTGATGATAAAATCAGCGTTCTGTCGCATTATTCAGACTCCTTTATCGCATTGCGCATTGCTTCATACGTTATGAGCTCCGCGCCTTCTTCCGCATGGTTATAGAATTCAAACACGGGTATTTCCGTTACCAGCATATTGACGAGCCGCATCAGCTTTCTCGCCTGCTCGGGATTCTTTCTTCCGTTCGTCTGCTTGAGAACATAGCCGACGGCTTCAAGGGGTTTCAAACGGTTTAACTGCGGGTCTCCCCGGTGCAGAAAACAGATCGCGGCGATCGGTGCGGAGGCATTTTCGTTGATGCCGTCCTTGCCGCACCACGGCGTGCCGAAGGCGTACCATCTGCCGCCGATCCGGCGAAGCGCGGGCTTATCGTCGTTGATGATGACGGCATCGGGAAAGGTTTTCAGGTATTTCTGCGTATGCGTGGATTTGCCCATGCCGCACGGGCCGGAGAACAGATAGGCGAACCCGTCCACGACGACACAGGAGGCATGGAGCATCATCCCGTCATGATCCATCAGCTTCCGGTAAAACTGAAAGCCGCTGTCCAAGTAATAATTGCTCTCCGGCGACAGCTTTTCCCAGCGGTCCGGCTTCATTTCATTCGGATCAAGAAATATATCTATCTCAGCGTCTGCAAGGTAGGGCTTGCATCTTTCGGGCATATCGCCCACCGGCGGCACGTCAACGCCGAGCCCGGCTATTTTACAAATCATTGCTTTTCTTCG
>JAZRYN010000209.1:0-13418 GCA_045600745.1 Lachnospiraceae bacterium | reverse complement strand
TTCCCGAGACCGGCGAGACCGTAAGGGCAAAGCATCGCCCCATCGTCATCATCACCTACAATGCGGAAAAGGAACTGCCCGACGCCTTCCTGCGCCGCTGCATTTTCCACTATATCGCCTTCCCGACTCCCGAGACGATGGAGCAGATCGTGCGCGTGCATTTCGATAAATTGGACGACCGGCTCCTGCATGAGGTGCTGGTGACCTTTTATGCCATCCGGGGGCTGCGCGGCATTCAGAAAAAGCCGTCGACAAGCGAGGTGCTGGACTGGCTCCAGGCGCTGCAGATCGGCGGAGCGGACCCGGATAAGATCGCCAAAACCGTGCCGTTTGCCGGTGTGCTGTTAAAGAAAAACGAGGACCTTGCCATCCTGGACCAGAGCCTGAAAAACCGCGGGAGGATATGATGTTTACGGCCTTTTTCTATCTCTTAAAGGATAAAGGCCTGCCGGTAAGCCTGAACGAATGGATGACGCTCATGGAAGGCCTGAACAGGGGTCTTGAGCATGCCTCGCTCACAGGCTTTTATTACCTTGCCCGTGCGGTTCTGGTAAAAACGGAGGCGGACTACGACCGCTTTGATCAGGCCTTTCTGCAGTATTTTAACGGAGTCGAACACATCGAAGAGCTGCCGAAGGAGCTCCTTGACTGGCTTTCTTCTCCGATGCCGCAGGCGGGCTATGATAAGGCGGAGGTGGACAGACGAGCGGCGGAGCTTGAGCTTGAGGACTTAAGACGCATGCTGACGGAGCGGCTTGCCGAGCAGCATGAGCGGCACGACGGCGGCAGCAAGTGGGTCGGGACCGGAGGCACTTCGCCCTTCGGCCATTCGGGCTACAATCCGAAGGGCATCCGCATCGGCGGCCCGGCCAAAAATCGCAGCGCCATCCAGATCGCCGGGGAACGGAGCTTCCGGGATTTCCGGGAGGACGACACGTTAGAGCTCAGGCAGTTCCAGACCGCGATGCGCAGGCTCAGGCAGTTTTCGGCCATGGATGACGGCCCGAAGGACGTGCTTGACGTGGAGGCAACGATCCGGGAGACCTCGGATAGCGCCGGTAAGCTCTCTCTGGTCTTTACGAGAGAGCGGAAGAACATGGTAAAGCTCCTTCTGCTGTTTGATTCCGGAGGCTCCATGTGGCCTTACAGCACGCTGTGTACGACGCTTTTTCAGGCGGTGAGCAAGGCGAACCATTTCAAGGACCTTAAGGTCTATTATTTCCACAACTGCTTTTATGACAAGCTGTATACGACTCCGGCCTGCTATGAGCCGAATTCCGTTGACACCGAATGGGTGCTGAAAAATCTAAGCAGCGATTACAAGGTGATGATCGTGGGAGATGCGTCGATGGCGCCGTCCGAGCTTCTGTCCCGGGGCGGGAATCTTTATTACTGGTACGGCAGCGACAACGAGCCGGGAATCACCTGGCTCAGGCGCCTGACGGCCAAATACAAAAAAATGGCGTGGCTGAATCCGTTAAGCCCATGGAACTGGGAGCACGGCTACGGCTGCGAGACGATCGGCTATATCCGCAGGGAGGTCCCGATGTATCCGCTGACGGTAGAGGGACTGGAGCAGGCGGCGAAGGCTCTGGTAAAGGCGCAATAGGACAGCTTTTCAAATAAAAAACGGCAAGGGAGGAAAAACGATGGATTGCATTTTCTGCAGGATCGCTAACGGGGAGATCCCGTCGGCAACGGTATTTGAGGATGAATATGTCCGGGGGATCCTGGATCTCGGACCGGCGGCGAGAGGCCATGTGCTGGTGCTGCCGAAGGAACACATGAAGGATGCCGCCGAAGCGACAGAGGCCATGCTCGGTCATATGATGGCGGTCGGCGCACGCATCGGCAGGGCGCAAATGAAGGCCTTCGGGGCAGACGGCTTCAATCTGATACAGAATAACGGCGAGGCAGCCGGTCAGTCGGTGTTTCATCTGCATCTGCATGTGATCCCGCGCAGAAAGGGAGATCAGGCGGTCGGGCTCTGGAGACCGGGAAAAGCCACGCCGGAGGAGATGGAAGAGACGGCGAAGGCGCTCTGCGGCGCGTTAGCCGGAGAAGAATAAGCCGCGCGAGGCGGCGGCCGTGAACCGAAAAGAAGCGGAGAGGGTGAAAATGGAACTGTTTGATTACGAGAGAGAACACCTGCAGCGGCTCCGCAAGGGGCTTGCGGAATGCACGGTGCTGCTTGCCGAAAACGGCGCTTTTCCGCTGGGAAGACCCGGGAGGATCGCGGCGTTTGGCAGCGGTGTTCGGCATACCGTAAAGGGCGGAACCGGCTCCGGAGAGGTCAATTCGCACTTTTTTGTCACGGTCGAGCAGGGGTTAACGGACGCCGGCTTCACCTTGACGAGCGGGGCGTGGTTAGAGGCTTATGATGAGATCCGGAAGCAGGCAGGGAAGAAATGGATCAAGAAGCTCCGCTCGGATGCCCGGGCGGCGAGAACGCTTCCCGTGCTGTACGGCATGGGGGAGGTCATGCCCGAGCCGGAATACGAGCTTCCGCTTGACGGTGAGGCGGGAGCGGCCGTTTATGTGCTTTCCCGCAGCAGCGGCGAGGGAAGCGACCGGAGGCGGGTGAAGGGGGATCTTCTCTTAACGGATACCGAGATCCGGGACATTTTAGCCTTAAATGCGCGCTTTGCGCGTTTCATGCTGGTGCTGAACGTCGGCGGCCCTGTGGATCTTTCTCCGGTAAAAAGTGTAGGAAACATTCTGCTGCTTTCGCAGCTCGGCGCGGAGACCGGAAGCGTGCTTGCCGACATTCTTCTGGGAAAGGCACATCCTTCGGGTAAGCTTGCGGCAAGCTGGGCGGCCGAGGAAGACCTTCCGCTGATCGGCAGCTTCGGAGGCAAGGACCGGACGGACTACCGGGAGGGGATCTATGTCGGCTACCGTTACTACGAGGCGGCGGGCGTAAAGCCGCTCTATCCCTTCGGCTTCGGATTGTCCTATACCGAGCTTACGCTTGACGATGAAACGGTAAGCGCCGACGGCGCGAAGGTAAGCGTACGGGGAAGGGTACGGAATAAGGGCCCCTATCCGGGCAGGGAAACGATGCAGGTCTATGTTTCCGTTCCGGAGGGAAGGCTTGATCAGCCGGGGAAGGTGCTGGCAGGCTTTGCGGGATCGCCGGAGCTTGCGCCGGGAGAAGAGGCGGAGCTTCTTGTCACCTTTGATCTGACAGAGCTTTCCTCTTATGATACGGAGCGGGCGGCATGGATACTGGAAGCCGGCGACTATACGGTGTTTGCCGGAACGGCGTCGGACAGGGCGACCGCTCTGGCAAGGCTGCGGCTCGACGGGGAGGTCCTGGTGAGCCGGGTAAAGAACGTCGGCGGAGAGCCGGGCTTTGCCGACTGGAAGCCGGAACGGAAAAACGCTGCGGCGCCGGATGATCTTCCGCTTATTCCGGTGAGCGCCGGGGCGGTGCGGACGGAAAGGCCGTGCCGGCAGGAGGCGCCGGTCTGTGAGGCGGTCAGCCGCCTTTCGGACGAGGAGCTTGCCCTTGCCTGCGTCGGCGCATTTGACCCGAAGGGCGGTCTTCTCCATGTGATCGGCAATGCCGGGCGCAT
The DNA here is from genome assembly GCA_045600745.1 of Lachnospiraceae bacterium. Classification (GTDB taxonomy): domain Bacteria; phylum Bacillota; class Clostridia; order Lachnospirales; family Lachnospiraceae; genus UBA6987. Next base: position 9,840 of record JAZRYN010000209.1, on the reverse strand, counting down.
GGTCGCCGGCTCGGCGGGAGAAACGACCTCCGCGGTGAAGCGGGGACTGTTTCCGCCGGTCTCCATGGCTGACGGCCCTGCCGGGCTCAGGCTCTCGCCGAGCTTTTACCGTGACGGGAAGGGGGCGCATGCGACCTGCGGGAGCAGTCTGCCGGCGGGGACGGAGGAGCTTCTGCCCGGGCTGCTCAGACCTGTGGCAAGGCTCTTTACCGGGAAGAAGAAAGCGCCGAAAGAGGCGGAGGAGCAATATCAATATGCGGTCGCTCTTCCTGTCGCCTCAGCGCTCGCGCAAAGCTGGGATACGGCCTTTGCCGAAGCGTGCGGAGATATCGTCGGTGAAGAAATGGAACGCTTCGGGGTCGGCATTTTACTGGCTCCGGCGTTAAATATCCAGCGGAACGTGCTCTGCGGGCGGAATTTTGAATATTTCTCCGAGGACCCCTTGATCAGCGGGCGCATGGCTGCGGCCATAACGCGCGGTGTGCAGAAGCACCCCGGAAAGAGTGTGACGCTCAAGCACTATGCGGCCAACAATCAGGAAACGAACCGCTACGGCAATTCGAGCGGCCTCTCCGAGCGGGCCTTAAGAGAGATCTATCTGCGCGGCTTCGGCGTCTGCCTCAAAGAGGCGAAGCCGCACTGCGTCATGACCTCCTACAACCTGATCAACGGCATTCACGCGACGGAGCGATACGATCTGTGCACGGAGGTCCTGCGGGGAGAGCTTGGCTTTGACGGGGTCCTGATGACCGACTGGTGGATCGGCGCCATGACGGGCAGCAAACGGGCAAGGGCAGACAAGGCCGTCGCTGCCGGAACCGACCTGATAATGCCCGGAAGCCGGAAGGACTATGAAGACATTCTGACGGCGCTTCAAAGCGGGAGCCTCAGCCGCAGGCAGTTGGAAATTGCCGCGTCGCGCGTCAGCGGCCTGACCCGCCGTTTGACAAAAACTTAACTTTTGAACAGGCCCCCGGCTTTATTGACAACGCTTCTTTACCCGGGTATAGTTGACGGTAAGAAAAAAACAAACGGTATTTCCCGGCGCGCAGGCCAAAGCCGGCAGCAGGCGGAAAATGTCCGCGAAAACCTTAAGGAGAAGCATTATGGCAATTCAAGTAGGCATCAACGGCTTCGGACGTATCGGGCGTATCGCCCTCCGCAGCATGATTGAACGCGGCAGCCACAGCTATCGCATCAGCGGCATCAACCTCCGCAACGCCGACCTCGATTTTATGGTCTATCAGGTAAAATACGACTCCGTGTTCCGTACCTTTATGGGAAATGTGGAGCATGACGGCAAGAATCTGATCGTCAACGGGCAGAAGATCCGGGTCTACAGCTATGACAAAGCAGAGGATATCCCGTGGGACGACTGCTATGCCGAATACATCATCGAATCGACCGGTGCGTTTTTGACGACCGAAGCCGCTTCCGCGCACCTTAAGAACGGGGCAAAGAAGGTCCTGCTGTCTGCGCCGGCCAAGGATAAGGTCACCCCGACCTTTGTCATGGGGGTCAACAACGAAACGTACACGCCGGATATGGACGTTGTCTCGAACGCTTCCTGCACGACCAACTGCCTGGCGCCGATGGTCAAGGTCATCAACGACAAATTCGGCATCGAGCAGGGGCTCATGAGCACCATCCACGCGGCGACGGCCAAGCAGAAGCCGGTCGATTCCCGCGGAGGCCGAGACTGGCGCACGGGCCGCAGCGTGCTCGGCAACATTATCCCCTCCACGACGGGGGCGGCGAAGGCCGTCGGCCTTGTTATCCCTGAACTGAACGGCAAGCTGACCGGCATGAGCTTCCGGGTGCCGACGGCGGATGTGTCCGTGGTCGATCTGACCGCCAAGCTGAAGACCAAAACCACCTATGCCGAGATCTGCAAGGCGATGGAAGAAGCGGCCAAGGGCGATATGCAGGGGATCATCGCCTGCACGAAGGATCCGGTCGTTTCCACCGACCTGACGGGCTTTCCGCAGACCTGCATTTTCGATGAACAGGCCGGCATCATGCTGGATGAAGACTTTGTCAAGCTGATCGCCTGGTATGATAACGAGTGGGGCTATACCTGCAAGCTCATCGATCTGATGACCTACATGTACGGCATAGACCACCCGGCGGAAATATTCAGTGACGAGCGCGGCAGCATTCTGCCGAGATAAGCGCTGAGCCGCTTACGGAAAAAGCGGCGGAAAGAAAACATGATCTGCAAAAAAAGAAGAACCGGAAGCTCTCCCGAGAGCCAAAGGTCCTTCTTTTTGTAAGGATCTACCGATTCTCTGCTTCCGCTTGATCCTTATGGCCCGGCATACGGATCAGCTCCTCCAGAGTATCGCAGATGACGGAGATCGATTTTGCCTGCGGGCTCAGAGCCATGGCGGAAATGAAGGGCGAGGGAGCGGCATGCAGCTCGCGAACGGCTTTTACCAGATTTTCCGGCGTCAGGTCATCCTGCAGGAGGACCTTGCTGTAGCCATGCTTTTCAAAGGACTCGGCGTTCAGGATCTGGTCGCCCCGGGAAGCTCCGGTGCCGAGCGGGATAAGCAAATTCGGCTTTTTTAAGGCGGCTAATTCAAATATGGCGTTGGCGCCGGCACGGGAAACGACAAGGTCGGCAGCGGCAAAAAGATCCGGCAGCTCTTCGCTGATGTATTCAAACTGCCGGTAGCCTTCGGCCTTTATCCCGCTGTTGCTTTTGCCTTTGCCGACTAAGTGCACGATGCGAAAATCCTTAAGCAGCTCCGGCAGGGCCTTCCAGACGGCTTCGTTGACCGAGGCGGCGCCGAGGCTTCCGCCGATGATCATCAGCAGCGGCTTGTCACCGGCAAAGCCCAGAAAATCAAGCCCTTTTTGCCGGTCTCCGCGGAAAAGCTCCGCCCGGACCGGACAGCCGCTAACGGCGGATTTGCCCTCCGGCAGAAAAGCAAGCGTTTCCGGGAAGTTACAAAGCACGCGGTCTGCCGAGGAAAAACACAGTTTATTGGCAAGGCCGGGCGTCAGGTCTGCCTCATGGATCACGCAGGGGATCCCCATGCGGTGCGCCGCCCAGACGACCGGGGCGCCCACGAAGCCGCCCTTGGAAAAGACCGCGGCAGGGGAAAGCTCCTTCAGCACGCGGGCTGCCTGACCGGTCCCCTTCAGCACGCGGGCGGGGTCGGTCAGATTTTTCAGACTGAAATAGCGGCGGAGCTTGCCGGTAGAGATCCCGGTGTAGGGGATGCCGGCTTTTGCCGCGAGAGTTTTTTCGATCCCGTCATAGGAACCGATATAGTGGACCTCGTAGCCGCGCCGTGCAAGCTCGGGGACGAGAGCGAGATTCGGGGTGACATGTCCGGCGCTTCCGCCGCCGGTAAGTACGATAGTAGGCATATGAAGACCTTTCTTTTGGCCGGATCACTGCGGCACGTGCCTATCATAGCACAGTTTTTTTTATTCGTACAGCGGGGAAGGCGCCTCCGGCAGGAGACTCCTTTCCCCGCTCCTTTCGGCACCGTCTCCCCGTATGCTCCGCCCATCGGACGGCAGCCTTTGTTTACGAAGCATAAACGCCGGATGCGCGGCATGACTTCTTTGTGAGGGCTTGTCAGAAAGCGGCAAAACGGGTAAAATGACATTAGATCCGCTCCCGCGTGATATCCGGCGGAGGAAAGGTGCGGTATGACGCTCGAGGAATTAGAAAAAACGGTCCGGAAGGAGCAGCGGAAAAGGGCAGGCAGGCAGCGCAGGCGCCTGATCCGGCTATGGCTGCTTATCGGCCTCCTGCTGCTTGCGGGCGGCGCCATCCTTCTGCGGGCAGGCCTTTTCGGGGCCGGGCGCAGTGCGCGGGAAGGAGAGACTTGGGACGCCTCTTCGGAGCCGTCCGAGGGCGTCCGGGCAAGGATCCGGGTGATCGACGTCGGCCAGGGGAGCGCCATGCTGATTCAAAGCGGCGGGGAAGCGATGCTGGTGGACGGCGGCGGAAGAGATTATTCCTCCAAAACGGTCGCCTGTTTGAAGAAGCAGGGCGTAACGAAGCTGAAATATATCGTCGCGACGCATTATGACGCCGACCATCTTTACGGAGCGATCGGCGCACTGGAGGCCTTCGGTGCGGAGACGGTGCTGGTTCCGGATTATCAGACGGACAGCCTTGTATACCAAAGCTTCTGCCGGCATCTGGAGCAAAAAGAGACGGTGGTCCTTCATCCCCTGCCCGGCGATCGGTTCGGGCTCGGAGACTGCCGCTTTACCGTGCTCGCTCCCTGCGGGAGCGGCTATGAAACGGAAAATGATTATTCGATAGCCCTTCGCTTTACCGACGGCGAGCATTCGCTGCTCGTTACCGGCGACGCGGAGGCGGCAAGTGAAGCGGAGATGCGGAAAAAAGACAGCGGTGATAGGCGTCTTTCATCCGATGTTTATATCGTGGGGCATCACGGCAGCGCCTCATCCTCCGGAGAGGCCTTCCTGCAGGCGGTGAAGCCGGCCTTTGCTGTTATCAGCTGCGGCAGGGACAATGCCTACGGCCACCCGAAGGAAGCGGTCTTAGACCGGCTTCGGGCGGCGGGTGCAGGGCTGTACCGGACCGATAAGCAGGGGGATATCGTCTTTCTCTTTACCGAAAGCGGCATTCTGTGGGAGAAAAAGCCCTGCAATGATCTTGCGCCGGGATGAAGGAAGGGCCGCGGAAGAAAACGGCAAAAACCGGACGAGCCCTTTTTCGGGGCAGCACTTCGGATGAGGAAAGAGCGAGAGGCATAAGCTAAGGGGGGAAGATCAATGATCAGACTGGACGAAACGAAGGCAAGGAGCTTTGTGGGCGAGGCGGACTGGAAGCAGGCCGCGGCGGATGCGGAGGCTGCCGCAGAGGTCCTTAAGCAGGGAACGGGAGCGGGAAATGATTTTCTCGGATGGCTAGACCTGCCGGAGAACTATGACAGGGACGAATTTGCCCGCATTCAGGCGGCGGCGGAGAAGATCCGCAGGGATTCGGAGGTGCTTGTGGTCGTGGGGATCGGCGGCTCGTACCTCGGTGCGCGCGCGGCGATCGGGCTGCTGCAGCATCCCTTTGCGGCGTCGATGACGGCAAAGGAGCGCGGCGGCCCGCAGATCGTTTTTGCCGGAAACCAGCTGAGCAGCGCTTATCTGAACGGCCTGAAGGACCTGCTTGCCGGCAGGCGCTTTTCGGTCAATGTCATTTCCAAATCAGGAACGACAACGGAGCCTGCCGTGACCTTCCGCATTCTGAAGCGGCTTCTGGAGGAGCTGGCCGGAAAGGAGGAAGCGGCAAAGCGCATCTATGCGACAACGGATAAGGCAAAAGGGGCGCTCAAAACACTGGCGGACAGCGAGGGCTATGAGACCTTTGTGGTGCCGGATGATGTGGGCGGCCGCTATTCCGTGCTGACGGCGGTCGGTCTTCTGCCGATTGCGGCTGCCGGAATCGATATCTGCGCGCTGATGGAGGGCGCGCGAAGGGAAAGAAAGCGGCTTTTCTGTGCGCCGTTTGAAGAAAATGATGCGCTGCGCTATGCGGCGCTCCGCAACGCGCTCTACCGCGGCGGAAGGAAGATCGAGATCATTGAGAACTATGAGCCCTCGCTGCACTATCTGGGCGAATGGTGGAAGCAGCTTTACGGGGAGAGCGAGGGCAAGGACGGCAAAGGGATATTCCCGGCTTCCGCCGATCTTACGACCGATCTGCACTCCATGGGCCAGTATATTCAGGACGGCGAGCGCATCCTCATGGAAACGGTGATCAGCGTGGATGACGCCGGCGAGCCGGTGCTTCTTACCGAAGAAAAAAACGACCTGGACGGCCTGAATTATCTGGTCGGCAGGACGCTTGATTTTGTCAATGAGAGCGCGATGAAGGGAACGGCGCTTGCGCACACCGACGGCGGCGTGCCGGTGAGTCTTCTGCACATGGCGGCCCGGAACGAAGAATCGCTGGGAGAGCTTTTCTATTTCTTCGAATACGCCTGCGGCGTGAGCGGCTATATGCTGGGGGTCGATCCGTTTGACCAGCCGGGCGTGGAGGGCTACAAGAAAAATATGTTTGCCCTGCTCGGAAAGCCGGGCAGCGAGGAAAGACGAAAGGAGCTGCTGAAGCGCCTGTGACTGTCGGAAGAGGCGAAAGTGCTCATGCGATGACCGCTTTTCTTAACGCTGCGGCGGCAGGGGGAGAGGCTACGGCCGGTCATCCTCGATGACCTGGATCTCCAGATAATCGAAGGAGATCGGCTCGATAAAGGAGTCCTGTCGGAAGCGTGCCCGCGCGATCTTCTGAAATTCCCGGATGTTGGTGTCCAGCCAGACCGGGACGGGCAGATCAAATTCAAGGCAGATCAGCCGCAGTCCTTCAAAAACCTTGAGGGTGCGGCGCTCGGTCCCGTCCAGAAGGACAACGGTATCTTTTAACAGATGATTGTCTCGGATGATCTTGCCCCAGATGCGCATATCAGTCACTCCTTCCGCATGCCTATACCGCCAGTATAGAGAAAAAAACGAAGAATGACAAGTCTGAAATTGCCTTGCGCTTTTCTGCGTGGGTGATACAATAATAACGAAGTTTAATTGATCAGGAGGGTTAACCTATGCCGTTAGTCACTACCAGGGAAATGTTTGCCAAAGCCTATTATGGCGGTTATGCGATTGGCGCCTTCAACGTCAATAACATGGAGATCATTCAGGGTATCGCGGACGCCGGTCGCGAGACGAACGCGCCGCTGATCCTGCAGGTGTCCAAGGGCGCCCGCGCCTACGCGAATCCCATTTATCTGAGGAAGCTCGTTGTAGCGGCGGTGGAGGACACCGACCTGCCGAGCTGCCTGCACCTTGATCACGGCGACTCCTTCGGGACCTGCAAGAGCTGCATTGACGGCGGCTTTACTTCGGTCATGATCGATGCTTCCGGAAAGCCCTTTGAGGAGAATATCGAAATCACCAAGGAAGTGGTGAAATATGCGCACGACCGCGGGGTCGTCGTCGAGGCGGAGCTCGGAACGCTTGCCGGTATTGAGGACGAGGTCAGCCATGCTGTCGGCTCCTACACCCGTCCGGAGGATGTGCAGGAGTTCGTTGAGCGTACCGGCTGCGACTCTCTGGCCATTGCCATCGGAACCAGCCACGGCGCTTATAAATTCAAGCCCGAACAGTGCACCCGCAACGAAAAGGGCGTGCTGGTCCCGCCGCCGCTGCGCTTTGATATCCTCGAAGAGGTCGAAAAGCGCCTGCCCGGCTTCCCGATCGTGCTGCACGGCTCAAGCTCTGTTCCGCAGGAATTCGTGGACATCATCAATCAGTACGGCGGCGCAATGCCCGACGCCGTCGGCATCCCGGAGGAACAGCTTCGCAAGGCGGCCGCGATGGCGGTCTGCAAGATCAATATCGATTCCGATATCCGGCTTGCCATAACGGCAGCGGTGCGCAAGCACTTTGCGGAGCACCCGGCCGACTTTGACCCGAGACAGTACTTAAAGCCTGCCCGGGCTGCGGTCAAGGCTATGGTCGCTCACAAGATCGTTGACGTTCTCGGCTGCAACGGAAAAGCCTGATTCCATAAAGGGGCCGCCGGCCGGCGAAAGCGCTTGCCAGCGGCCCTTGCTTGTGCTATACTATTTGCACTCTGTTTTTAAGGAGATGTCTTATGCAGTATGTCATGAAAGGCGGGATCCCTCTTGTGGGGGAGGTGACCGTCAGCGGAGCCAAGAATGCCGCACTGGGAATTCTGACGGCTGCCGTCATGGCTGATGAAACCGTCACTGTCGATAATCTTCCGGACATCATGGACATCAAGGTCCTGCTGTCCGCGTTCGAGGAGATCGGCGTTGCGGTGGAACGTCCGTCGAGGCACAAGGTAAGGCTGAACGGAGCCAATATCTTTTCTGCCTGCGCCGACAGCGACAATATTAAGAAGATCCGCGCCAGCTATTATCTGCTTGGCGCTTTGCTCGGGAAATATCACCACGCAGAGGTCGCCATGCCCGGCGGCTGCAACATCGGAACCCGTCCGATCGACCAGCATTTGAAGGGCTTTCGTCTGCTCGGCGCGGAAACGACCATAAAGGACAGCCGGGTCATTCTTGATGCAAGAGAGCTTCACGGCGCGCATATTTACTTGGACATGGCTTCCGTGGGCGCGACCATCAATCTGATGATGGCGGCTTCCATGGCCAAGGGAAATACCATAATCGAGAATGCGGCCAAGGAGCCTCATGTGGTTGACGTAGCCAATATGCTGAACAGCATGGGGGCCTCGATCAAGGGCGCCGGCATGGACGTTATCCGCATTAAGGGGGTCGAACGCCTGCACGGCAGCGAATACACCATTATTCCCGACCAGATCGAAGCCGGGACCTTTATGATGGCGGCCGCGATCACCCGCGGCGATATTCTTGTCCGCAATATCATTCCCCAGCATATGGATGCCGTGTCCGCAAAACTCATTGAAATGGGCTGCGAGGTCACGGAGCTCGGCAGTGCGATCCGCGTGACCGGAAAGCCGAATTTTTATGCCTGCAACGTGAAGACCCTGCCCTACCCCGGCTTCCCGACCGATATGCAGCCGCTTATGGGCGTCTGCCTGGCGCTCGCCGAGGGGACCGGGATCATTACCGAAAGCATTTACGAGAACCGCTTTAAGTATGTTGATGAACTGGCCAAGATGGGCATCGCGGCAGAGGTCCGCGGCACGGTGGCCGTCTTTAAGGGCAGCGGTTCCCTGCGGGGAGCCGAGGTGAACGCTCCCGACCTGAGGGCAGGCGCGGCGCTCGTGCTGGCCGGCCTTGCGGCGGATGGATTTACCGTGGTGAACCATATTGAGTATGTTCTTCGCGGTTATGAAGATTTCGATGAAAAGCTCAGAGAACTCGGCGCGGAGATCGCGATCGCCGAGGACGACAGAGATATTCATAAATTCAAGATGAGAGTGGGCTGACATGGAGAAACGTCTCTTTACTTCCGAATCAGTGACCGAAGGGCATCCGGATAAAATGTGCGATCAGATCTCTGACGCCATTCTGGATGCCCTTCTGGAGCAGGATCCCATGAGCCGGGTCGCGTGCGAAACCTTTACCAGCACCGGCTTTGTTGTTGTCATGGGGGAAATTACCACCAAGGCTTATGTGGATATTCCCCACATCGTCCGGCAGACCGTTCTGGATATCGGCTACGACCGTTCCGACTACGGCTTTGACGGCAATACCTGCGGGGTCTTTACCTCGATCAAGGAGCAGTCTCCGGACATTGCCATGGGCGTGGACAGAGCGCTTGAGACCCGCGGCGAAAGCGGGATGACCGACGAGGAGCTAGACCGGATCGGGGCCGGCGACCAGGGCATGATGTTCGGCTATGCGACGAACGAAACGCCCGAATATATGCCTTATCCGATCGCGCTTTCCCACCGCCTGGCAAGACGCCTTGCCGAGGTCAGGAAGAACGGAACGCTGCCGTATCTGCGTCCCGACGGCAAGACTCAGGTCACCGTGGAATACGATGAGGAGGGGAAGCCTTCCCGCGTGGCGAACGTCGTCGTGAGCGCACAGCACAACCCGGACGTGACGCAGGAGCAGATCCACGCGGACATCCGGAAATATGTGATCGACGCCGTCGTTCCGCAGGAAATGGTGAGTGATGAGACCACCTATCTCATCAACCCGACCGGGCGTTTTGTGATCGGCGGACCGCAGGGCGATACCGGCCTGACCGGGAGAAAGATCATTGTCGATACCTACGGCGGCTATGCCCATCACGGCGGCGGCGCCTTCTCGGGCAAGGACCCGACCAAGGTCGACCGCAGCGCTTCCTATGCGGTGCGCTATGCGGCGAAGAACATGGTGGCGGCAGGTCTGG
>JAZRYN010000208.1:0-7149 GCA_045600745.1 Lachnospiraceae bacterium | reverse complement strand
CAGGTCCTGAATCTGTAATTCCATAGAGTTTCTTTTTCCTCCTCATTTGTATTCCTACTATCCGCTCAAGATCCTGTTCTGCGGTGTGTAAGGGAAGCAAAACAGGCGCAGCGGCCGGATCAATCACGTCATATTTTCAAGCTTATTCAGCATATCATATTTTCGCCGATTCGGCAAGTTCGCTTTGCCGGGCATAATGGTTAAAAAGATTCCGCGGCTCGGCCTGTTAACAAACGTTTCGAAAGAAACCGCCGCATTCGCAGGGGATCATCATAGGCTTTTCCTCCTTCACGCCGCTGCGGCGGCTTGACAGGCACTCAGCGTTTCTTTATAATCAAGCTATCTTTTTTCGGCAGATGCCTGTCCGAAAGGCAGACGCTCCTGCACAAGAAACAGGCAGGGCGGATGCACCGTGGTCTGCCTTGACAAAACCGCCGGCCGGACCGGCGGTCTTTTACTTCACCGAGGAACACTATGAACAAGACAGAAATACTGATCGCCGTCCTGTCCGCCGTCTACCTGATCTATCTGGCGGCAGAGGCCGTTCGGGTCCGGACAGACCGCAAAAAGCTGACTCATGTCATCTACGTCAACGGAACAAGGGGCAAGTCCACCGTGACGCGCATGATCGCCGCGGGGATCGCTGCCGGCGGCAGCCGCGTCATGTGCAAGACCACGGGGACGCTTCCCATTGCCATTTATCCGGACGGCCATCAGGAGGAGGTCAGGCGCCGCGGTCCCGCCAACATCCGCGAGCAGATCAAATATCTGCATATTGCCGCAGAGGAAGGCGCAGATCACCTGATCATCGAATGCATGGCTCTCCAGCCGGAATACCAGAAGGTATCCGGAAAAAACATGCTTCACTGCGATATCGGAGTTATTACGAATGCCCGCTTAGACCATATGGATGTTATGGGCGATACCCGCGAAGAGATCCTGACCTGCCTGATGGAAATGCTGCCGGAAAACGGGGCGATCTTTACGGCCGAGCAGGATTTTACCGACATGTTCACCGAACGCGCGGCAAGGCTCGGCAGCACGCTTACCATATCCGACCCGAAGAGCTTAAGCGGCCTTGCCGGAGCAGAAGCGCTTGATTTCCCCGAAAATGTTGCGCTCGCGCTTGCCGTCTGCGAAGCCGTCGGGGTAGACCGGATGACCGCCTACGGCGGGATCAGCCGCTTCATCCGCGATCCTTATGCCCTGTCGGTTTTCCGGGGCGATCATATCGTTTTGGTCAATGCGCTGTCCGCAAACGACGTCAGCTCCACTCAAATCATTTACGACAGGCTCCGCAGCCGCGAGGAGGAAGAGCTCGTCATTCTCATCAACAATCGCGGCGACCGTCCTGCCCGGGCAAAAGACATGGCCCGTCTTGTCCGGGAAATGCAGCCGGCACGTGTCTGGCTTCTGGGAGATGATCAGCGGGCTCTCGAAAGCCTCTGTCGGAAGGCGGCGCCTGCCGCGGCGATCGCCCGCTTTTCCTCTGCCGCGGAGGTGCCGTTTGCCAGTGAGGTCCCCCGTCTGATCATGGCGGTCGGCAATATCAAGAATGAAGGGATACAGCTGGTGGAACGGGCCAAGAGAGAGCTTAAGCAGACGGAAGGAGTCGGCTATGTACAATGAGATCGTCATCGCAGGCATTTTGATCGCCATTATGTATTCGGAGATCAGCGGCTATTCGACCGGCGGCATGGTTGCCCCGGTCTATCTGGCTTTGAACCTGAAGGACCCCTGGCGCATTGCCTTCAGTCTTCTGGTCGTCCTTTTGGTGTGGGGCGCCGACAGGCTGATCGGTAAGTTCCTCATTCTATACGGCCGCCGCCTTTTTGCCGTCAATGTTGTCTTAAGCTTCCTCTTTTCCCTGCTGATCGGCGCTGCCGGGATCTTTCCCTTCGGGATCCGGGTCATCGGCTATCTCGTGCCCGCCCTGATCGTCAGAGATCTTGAACGGCAGGGCGCCGTAAAGACCGGGCTTTCCGTCGGTATCGTAACAGCGCTCTGCGCTCTTGCGCTTTTATGGGTCGGTATGCTATGAGAAAACGCAAACAGGTCTATATGGCTATCCTGCTGCTTTTCCTTGTCGCGGCGGCTTTTCTGATCGATCTCGCGGGCAAAAGAGTCCGTCTCTCCTGCTCCGATGAAATGGAAGCGGCGTCCGCGCTTCATGTCAAGGTCGTGCAGGCCGTAAAAGAGGAACGTCTCGCCCGCGGCCTCGGGCTGGTGCCGGAGGATACGCTGCAGATCGGGCTTCTTGGTGAAGAAATAACGGATATCACGACCTCTCTCGGAAGTGTTGAGGCAAAGCGTACCTCGCAGCTGCCGGATATGGCCGCGCTCAGCGTCAGGCTGCTGCACGAGGCAGGGGTCAGGCGCGGCGACACCGTAGGTGCCTGCTTTTCCGCCTCCTTTCCCGGAGCGGATCTTGCCGTTCTTTGCGCTGCGGAAGTCATGGACCTGAAGCTTGTTTACAGTGCGACGATCGGAGCTTCGAACTACGGAGCCAATCTTCCCGGCTACGTGCTGCCGGAGATGATCAAGACCGCGGTCGATGCAGGACTGATCTCCTCCATGCCTCAGATGGTCTCCATGGGCGGAGACCGTGATGAGGGCGCCAATATGATCGGAACTCTTTTGGAGGAAACCGAAGAGATCGAAGCCATGAAGCAGCGTCTTGCCGAGGAGGGCTTTGAGCTTCTGCATTTTGACAGCTTTGAAGAGGATATTGCCTACCGCTTGGCGCAAATGGAGGGGATGGCCGCATTTATCAATGTCGGCGGAAATATTCTGGGTATCGGCAACAGCGACGCAGCGCTTTCCTTCGGGCAGGGCCTGCTGAAGCCCTCCCGGCCTGCCGTCAATTCCAAAAGCGGACTGGTGGAGCACTGCCTGAGCCTCGGCATCCCTACCATCCATATCCTGAACCTGAAACAGCTATGCGCCGAGACCGGCGTGCCCTTTGATCCACTCAGCATACCGGAGATCGGAACGAGCGAGGTCTATTACAGCCGCCGTTATTCAAAGCCGGCTATCGTCGGCGTCGGCGTCATCACGCTTGCCGCTTTGCTTCTCATCGAAAAGGACGATAAAAAAAGAAGGCAGTCCGCGCGATAAAAGCTGCGCATCGCCGCCTTCTTCTTTCCGTAATAAGCCTGCCGGCATTTCCGCTTACTGAGCCAGATATTTCAGGGCGGCCCTGACCATTACCTCCATGCCTATCGGAAGCGCTCTTTCATCGGCATAGAAGCCGCCGCTGTGGATCGGGTAAAACGGCAGCTCCGGATCATGACAGCCGAGCCACCAGAACGCGCAGGGCCTCTTCTCACAGTAGAAGGAAAAATCTTCGCCGCCAAGCGCGGAGTTTTCGGGGATCACAAGCAGATCGTCGCCGCCGGTCTCCTTAATGGCATCACAGACTAACTCAAACTGCCCGGGATCGTTCACCGTCGGACTGTAGCAGCGAAGATAGCGGAAATCATACGAGCCGCCCATACCTTCGGCAATGCCCCTGACGATGTTTTCGATACGGTCGGGCATTTTGTTCCGGACCTCGGGACTTAAATTGCGGCAGGTGCCTTCTAACTCCACGGTATCGGCAATGATGTTGTAGCGGGTGCCGCCGCGCATTACGCCGATGCTCACGACCGCACTGTCGAGCGGAGCGACATTTCTGGCCACGATGCTCTGCAGCGCCGTCACGACCTGAGACGCGATCACAATGGCATCGATGCCGGCATCCGGCTGAGAGCCGTGAGCATTTTTGCCGTGGATCGTAATAAAGAAACGGTCGGAAGATGCCATCATCGCCCCGTTGCGGATGCCGACCTTGCCGACGTCTAACGACGGCCAGACGTGCTGCCCGAATACCGCATCAACATGCGGCTTCTCCAGAACGCCGTCCTCGATCATCGCCTTTGAGCCGCAGGCAGCCGCATCCTCCTCGGCGGGCTGGAAAATCAGCTTCACGCTGCCGTCGAATTCATCCTTAAGCTCATTCATGACATAAGCCGCTCCGAGCAGCATGGCCGCATGGGCATCATGCCCGCAGGCATGCATCACACCGGGGTTTTCCGAGGAAAACGGAAGGCCGGTGCATTCGGTTACGGGCAGGGCGTCAAAATCCGCCCGCAGGCCGACGCATTTCCCCGGGCCGCGGCCTTTAATGACGGCCGTCACTCCGCAGCCGCCGATATTTTCCTTCGGTTCAAGTCCCATGCTCCGCAGTGCAGCCGCAATATAAGCCGCCGTTCCCCGTTCCTCATGGCTCAGTTCGGGATGGCGGTGAAACCATTCGCGGTGCTCTTTCACCTTATCCCAATATTTGTTGATGATTTCGCGAACATCACGCATGCTATTCTCCCTCCTTGTTGCATAACTGTTCAGACGCGGGTAAGCATCAGCGCCAAAGAAGCAAATACCCGGGCGCCGATCACCATGACCCGTTCATCAATGTCAAATCTTCCGTTATGATGCGGCGCGATGAGCGGCATTCCGAAGACCATCTCGGTCACCTGTCCGCCATGGGCCTGAACATCCCGCATCATGGTGGTCACGTCCTCACCGCCGCCGAAATCGATGCTGTGAAGGACCTGATCGACGCCCTCCACTCCGGCTAATATCTTTTCCGTCTTATCCACGAGAGCTTCATCACAGACGACGCTCCCCGCGGCTCCCATAAATTTCGTCTCAACCGTGCAGCCGTACATTGCGGCAGCGCCCTTTAGTACTCTTATCGCGGCTTTTTCCATGTAATCATTGATCTCGTTGGTCACTCCGCGGGTCTCGATCGCCAGTGAAGCCGTATCCGGAATTACATTACGGCCGGTACCGCCGTGGAACGTGCCGATGTTGATGCGGCTTGAGCCGTCGTGATGTCTGGCTATGGCAAGCATATTGACCACCGCCGCCGAGGCCGCAGCGATCGCATTGCAGCCCATATCCGGCGCCGCTCCGGCATGTGCGGCAAGACCGTGAAAGACCGCATCGAATTTTGTGCTGCTCAAAAAGCCGTAACCGCTGGCGGCCACCGTCCCGACAGACAGATTTTTCAGCCCCACATGACCGCCGAAAAAGTAATCGCAAGCCGCAAAGCGCCCGGCAGCCGTCATCGACGCCGCGCCGCGCAAGCCCTCTTCACCGGGCTGAAAAACAAGTATGACCTTCCCGGGAAGCACATCCCTGTAGGCGCAGAGGATCCGGGCCGTCCCGATGCCGATCGCGGCATGCGCATCATGTCCGCAGGCATGCATGCAGTGACTGTGGAGGGACGCATAGCCGTATCGCGCCGGTTTGTGGTCCTCCTCCGCCGACTCATCACAGTCGTTGCTGTCGATATCCACCCGGATCCCGATCGTCGGTCCGGGCAGCCCGCCCTGGATCTCGGTGATGCAGCCGGTAAAGCCTCCCTTCATTTTTTCGATCAGATCCGGCCTGTCCGATTCGCCGAGCGCTCTGTTATAGCAGGCCTCCAGCTCATCCTTAGGCGGCATGCCGAACATTTTTTCCGGCACATGGATCGAGCGGCCGAACTCTGCCTTAAGTCCCAGCTTTTCCAGCTCGGTAATGATCAGCGCCGTTGTGCGGAATTCCGTCCAGGCGGTCTCGGGGTAACGGTGCAGATCCCGGCGAATGCGGACGAGATCCTCTTCAAGCCGTTCCCAATCAATACGATCAAGTGTCACAGGCGGTCTCCTTTCCTTTTTCCGCAGCCCCGGAGGGCGCGGAATATCCTTATCTGCAGCAAAGCCCGCGACCGGGATCAGCCGGCGCAGGCAGGATCTTCAATCTTATGATTTTTGCATTTCCCTCACGGAAAGCTCAGCCTCCGTCTCCGGCGGAAGCTCCGCGAAGGAGCCTTCTAACGCCTTTCTGACCGCTTCAAGGTCTAACGGCGTCTTGTCCAGCTTGTAGGTGCGGCGCCATGACCCCATCTGCTGAATGGTGACGATGTTCGCTCCCTTGATTCCGTGGATCATGAAATCCGCGCGTCCGAAATTATCGGCAAAGACCACGAGCGGGATCACCGGCACACTGCGCTGATTGGCCCGCAGCAGCACACGGGTGATCACGCCCCGCTGCTGATCCAGGTCATTTAGGGGGTTTTCTTCGTAACGGATCTCCTTTCCGTGCATGAAGGCCCATTCCTTCTCTGTCTTGCTGCCTTTGACCTTTGTTCCCCAGGGAAATACCTTGACCACATAGATGCGGTCCCTTGCCACATTGATCAGCTCACAGAAATGCTCCATATCCGTTGTCCTGACCAGCTTGTCGAGGTAACAGAAGGAGCCCTTGCCGCCGAGTCTTTTCAGCTTTTTTGCCACGCGCTTTGAAGCGTCCTTTTTGTTCCGGTGCTTTTTCAGATGGCGCTGAACAAAGAAAAAAACAAGGAAACCGATCAGCAGTAAAATGCCGAAGAAGATATAATCCCATTTTGTCTGCAGCTTCCAGGCAGAGAAGTTTTCAAAATCAAACCAGTTTCCGAACAAATGCTTGATGGCTTCGCCCATAAACGAACCTCCGCGAAATATTTGGAAGAGAAAGGACCCTGAGGGGACTCAGGGCCCTTTCAGCGCTTTCCTTTACGGAAAGGCGGAAATTATACGCCCAGAACAGCAGCAAGCTCTGCGGGCAGAGAGAACCCGACGCCGGGACCGATATTGATATTGAGCAGCATCCAGATCCCCAGGAAGATGATCCAGGCGATCTGAAGTACAATACCGATCGGGAAGAGGCCGGAAGCTAACGTACCGATACCGCAGTTCTTGTCGTACTTTCTCTGTACCAGCGAAAGCTGGACCCACAGGTACGGAGACAGCGGGGTAAAGGCGTTGGTCGGGGAATCGCCCAGACGGTAGATCAGCTGGATGAAGCCGGGGTGATAACCAAGTAGCATCAGCATGGGCACGAACACCGGCGCCAGGATCGTCCACTTGGAGGAGCCGGGAGGCACAAACAGGTTGATGATACCGGTGATCAGGATCACCGCAACCAGCATACCGAAGCCGGTAAAGCCGATCTTCTGCAGCAGGTCAGCGCCGCTGATAGCGAGGCAGGTCGCCAGCTTGGTGTAGTTGAACATTCCGGTGAACTGTCCGGCGAAGAAGCAGAACGCCACGTAGGAGCCCATCAGCTGCATCTGGTGCGTCA
>JAZRYN010000207.1:0-6100 GCA_045600745.1 Lachnospiraceae bacterium | reverse complement strand
GCCCTGTCGCTGCTTTTCCGCGCGATCTGATATTCCGTCTCCAGAATGTCGTTTGCCCGTTCCTCTTCTGCATCGGCAAATGCGGCATGATAACGTCCGTCATAGTGATGATCGACCTTTTCCAGCATAGCGATCATGGCTTTCTGATGCGCCACATGCTTAGCCGGGTCCTTCCATATCCGCACGGTCCAGGAGTCCTTTACCCCCTCATTGTGACGCGACATGGGTTCCTTCAGAAAGCGGATCTTCCCCTGAAACGCCGCATACATCAGTATCGGATAATCCCCGACATCCGGCAGCGCAAAGCAGTCCGGCGGATCCATATAAGCCTCCTTCCGCACCATGAAGGAATTGGTGGCAAAAAGGCCTGCGCCGCGGCGGATGATCTCCTCGGCGCTGAAATCCCGGTCCTCCGGCTCCTGCGGATAGACTTCATCCTCTGCTTCGTCCGTCCCCACAATATGCCGGAAGGCAGCATGAACGCACATGCTGTATTCCGGATGCGCCTCCAGAAATCCTGCCTGCCGTTTCAGCTTCAGAGGGTCCGTCCAGGCGTCGTCGCACTCGCAGAAGGCAATATATTTCCCCGAAGAAAGCGGGATCAACAGATCCCGGATAATATTCACCTCGGGATTGTTGAACTGATTTTCCGTCTCATAAAAGCCCCGGATCTTACCGGGATAGCGTGCCTCATAGTCATGCAGGATCTCCGCCGTCCGGTCAGTCGAGGCGTCGTCATGAACAATGATCTCATACGGAAAATCCGTCTCCTGACTGACCAGGCTTTCCAGAGCGCGTGCAATATAATCCTCGTGGTTGTAGGCGAGGCAGCAAACCGATACCAAAGCAGGCATGGCAATGATTCCTTTAGTTGAAGATGGGAAAAGCGTCCCGGCAGACAAGGCGTCCCGTCCTCATTCGAGAACAAGATCGCAGATCCTGTCGATATCGTCAGCGGAAAGGTCCGCATACATGGGCAGCGTCAGAACGCAGTCGGCAATATGGGCAGCGACCGGTGTTTTTTCCTTGCCGGCGGTCGGAAAATCCCGGTAGCAGGCATAATCGTTGGTCAAGGGATAGAAATATTTGCGGGCGTAGATATCTTCCTCAGCAAGGCGTGCCGCGATCTCATCGCGGGTCTTTCTGAAGCCGTCAAAAACGACCGGGAAGTAGGCATAATTCGGACGGATGTCCTTCTGGACCGCCGGCATGGTAATTCCCGGTACGCCGTCCAGTCTTGCGTGATAGTGGGTGAAGACGGCTTTCCGCTTTTCGATCTCCTTTTCCAGATGACGCAGGTTGCAGAGCCCCATAGCGGCCTGAAATTCATTCATTTTGGCATTCCCGCCGATATAGGCGCACTCCTCCGAATTCCGGATCCCGAAGTTCTTCCGGTCGTTCATTTCCTGGACCATACCGTCATCCTTAAAGCAGACGGCGCCGCCCTCGATCGTATGGAAGACCTTTGTTGCATGAAAACTGAACATGGACATATCCCCGAAGGAAGCCGTGCTCACGCCGTTCTTTCTCACCGCAAAGGCATGGGCCGCATCGTAGACCACCTTCAAATGATAGCGTGCGGCGATATCGGCGATCTTTTCGACCTCGCAGACATTGCCGTAGACGTGGACCGGAAGGATCGCCGCTGTTTTTTCCGTGATCAGCGATTCGATCTTGTCGGCGTCTATCGTATAGTCGCGGTCGTTGATATCGCAGAAGACCGGAACAAGGCCGTTCCGGCTGATGGCATGCGTGGTCGAGACAAAGGTAAACGGCGTCGTGATGACCTCCCCTCCGGCGGGAAGGTCCATCGCGGCAACGGCATTTTCCAGAGCCAGATGTCCGTTGGTGTACAGGATAACATGGGGCACGTCCAGAAAGCGTTCTAACGATTCCTGAAGCGCCTGATGCTTGCTTCCCATATTGGTCAGCCAGCGGCTGTCCCACAGATCTCTGATCTCCTCCATGTACTCATCAAATTCCGGCATGGAGGACCTGGTCACATTGATGCGCATAGCTCTCCTTTCCGGCACGGCCGGAGCGTAAAGTTACTGTTCGGCAGGCAGCTCGCTGGTGCAGTGCGGGCAGCGGACGGCATCGATCGGGATCTCGCTCTTGCAGAAGGGGCAGATCTTCGTGGTCGGGGCTTCCGGTTCGGGGGCAGGCTCCGCCGCAGCACGGCGTTCCGCTTCCATCGTCCGTAATTTGTTAATGGTCTTCATGAGCATAAAGATAATTAACGCCATGATCAGGAACGTAATGATCGCACTGATGAAGGCACCGAACCTGATGGCTACCTCTTCGGTGACGACCGCGCCTTCGGCATCCAGCACCGCTTCGTGCAGCACGATCTTCAAAGCGTCATCCAGGCTGTTGACGCCGGGGATCAGTCCTAACAGCGGGTTGACGATGTTGGCGGTAAAGGCGCCGACAAGCGCCGTAAAGGCGCCGCCGATGATGACGCCGATCGCCATATCGATCATGTTGCCCTTCAGGGCAAATTCCTTAAACTCAGCAATAAACTTCTTCATGATCTGCTCCTTTCAAAATACAACAGATTATAATATTTTATAAGATTCCGCATTCAATTGCAAGCTTTGTTGCTTCGATAACCTTTTCGGTCTGTTCTATGGTGCCGATCGAAACTCTGACGCAGTCCTTGAGCGATTCGCTCTGGCTCACATTCCGCACATAGATGTCGCGGCTCTCATACCAGGCCAGGATCGCTGCCTTGGTCTTTTCCGAATCGCAGCGGACAAGAACAAAGTTGCCCCTGCTCGGAAAGGCCTTGAAGTGCCGGCTTAACGGCTCGCGGTTCATCTCGGTGACAAAGCGCTCCCTTGCGCGGCAGACCTCTTTCACATAGGTGCGCATATACGCAGCATCCTCAAAGGCGGCAAGGGCGGCCGTCTGCGTAAAGGTCGTGATGTTTTTGGGGTTCCGAATCCGGGAGATCGCCTGAATATTTGCCTCCGAAGCGGCAAGATAGCCGAAGCGGATGTTGGCAAGACCGAAGGCCTTTGACATCGTGCGCGTAACAAGCAGGTTGTCACGGTCACGGACAAGTGCGCTGCAGGAAGGCGAATCCGCAAATTCGATATAGGCTTCATCCAAAAGAAAAACCGTATCCGGGAAGCCGGCCGTGAAGCTCCCTATCGTTTCGGGCGGGATCAGGGTCCCTGACGGATTGTTGGGGTTGCAGATATAGGCCATGTCCGGCTTCTCCCGGGCAAGGTCTGCTGTAAACTGCTCCGGAGAAAAGACAAAATCGCGGTCCATTTCCGAATAGCACATCGAGGCGCCGGTCGATTCGGCTGTCAGGCGGAAATTATCGTAGGACGGCCAAAGCACCATGACCTTTTTTCCTTCGCCAAGAAACGCACGGGAAATATATTCATGAAGCGCGTCGGAGCTCGCGAAATATTGAAGGTCTTCCTGCGGCAAACCGGTGTAGGCGCTCATGGCCTGCATCAGCGCATCGTTAAAGGTCGAAGGATAGAGATGAAGAAAGTCTTCTTCGCTGATCAGCTTTTTAAGCGCCTCCCTGACCTTGGGCGAAGGCGGGATCGTGGCCTCATTCCAATCCAGCTTGAGGATGCGGCTTCTCTCGGAGGCAGGCACCGACCAGATCTTATGGGAAGCCACCTTATACGGTTTCAGCTTCAGTAAACGCGGATTGACGCGGATCATGCTTTTTCCTCCTGATAATGTTCATACGACGGATCGATCTTTTTCAGCTCGGCAAAGGTATCGATCTCGACAATATCCTTTTCCGTGCAGGGTCTGATCTCAACGCGGTAATTGTCCTTCATGACCGACATCGGCACCTGCTCCCAGTAATACTCCCGGCCGCCGGGCATCCCCGCCGCTGCTTCCAAGTCCTTCGCCAGCCTTGCGCCGTCTTCGCCGTTCCAGTAGGAAATGCCGATCACCTGATAACAATCAAGGCCGCCGCGCTTTTCGTCCTGTATGATGCCGTTTTTCACCGGAAAGCACCAGTCATCGGTCCTTTCCTTGTAAACGCCGAGAAAGTCGGAAGCAAAATGGTATTCGGTAATAACGCCCGGATTCCGTATCAGGAGATCTGCGTCAAAGATATAGGCGTTCTGCAGCTCGTCCTTAACACAGAGCGCCGACAGGATATTGTTGGCTTCCGCATAATGAGGATTGTCGGCAAAACGGATCATCGGATATTTTTCCTTCAGCACGTCGAATTTTTCAGCCATATAACCCCGGACGATAACGATGTCCTCGATCCCCGCCGCAAGCACGGCGTCGATCAGGCCGTCGATCAGGCGCTTTCCGTCGACCTTGACTAACGGCTTGGGGATATCGAGCGTGACCGGAGCCAGACGCGAGCCGAAGCCTGCCGCAATAAAGACCGCCCGCCTGGCGCGATAAGGCTGAAGGGCCTTAAGTCCCTCCTCCGTAATACGGCCGTCCTTCATGAGGCCCCTCTCCGTCAGACTTCTGACGTTCTGATTTACGGAACCCAGTGAATATCCGGTCGCTGCCGCCAGCTTTCGCTGCGAAAGGCAATCTGTCGTTTTTGTCAGCTCCACCAGGAGCCGAAATGTTTTCCGGCTAAGCTTCATGCCGTCCTCCTGCCAATGAAAAGGCGTTCATTTTTCAGCAATTGTACCACTGGAATGAACGCCTGTCAAGAAGGAAGTGTTCAGTTTTTCAAAAGATCCTATCAGGATTGAACGGACTCGAGATAGGCGGCCAGCGCATCGGCATAGGGGACATCCGGCTGCATATCCTCATCCGAATGCTCCGTTCCCCTCTTATCGACAGGAGGAAAAGCGTGCCAGTCGCCGTATTGCGAGGTCAGGAAGCGGTCATAGCCCGCCGGGACGGGCAGCATGAGCGCTTCAAAGGGAAGCCGCACGATCCCGCTAAAGCATTCCTTCGGAAAATAATTATGAGAAAAAGCGTCAAGCGTGATGACCGCATGGGACAAATAATCTGCGCCTGTCCCGTTAAACTGTCGGGCAAGGGCTTCCGTCTCCCGGATATTTTCCATAGGTTCTCTTCCCGACCAGGCCGCAGCACGTTCCCTGTCATAATCGGGAAGGTAGGGATTGCTGCGCCGCATATAGTTGGAATTGTCAATACTCAGCTCCCGGATACGGTCGTAATAGATCTCTGCACCGTCAGGATCCCATTCGTCAAGCGGGAAAATATCCAGATATATCCCCATATTGAAGCCCTGCATCGCAAAAGCCCTGTTGAGCGCCGAGGTATTGACGTTCCGCAGTCTGGCAAAGGAAAAGAAATAGCCCGGCGTCTTTCCGGGCGCCTGAAGCTCGTAGGGACGGTCAAATTCCTCCATGAGTCCCAGGAGCTTATCATAGTCCTCCCGGGGCATACCGGCATCCATGTCATCGTCCCAGGGAATAAAGCCTCCGTGTCTGGCTGCTCCGAGCATCGAACCGCCGACCATAAACCAGGTCAGGCCGTGCTTCCGGCAGAAGGCGTCAAATTCCATCGCCAGATCTAACAGGATCAGCCATATCTTTTTGCGGCGGACGCTGCAGAAAAAATCACAGCGCGTCTCTTCCCGCAGAAGCTCCTCCCTGAGCTCCGTTCGGTTTTTCAATATCCGTTCACATTCGGTCATGCCGCTTCCTCCTCATGCTGCTGTTATGACGTCTGAAAGGCTTCCGTACGCTCCGCCGTAACCGCTGCCCACTCATCAAGGCGGAAGGTGCGGATATTCCAGCAGGACGGGTTGGCGGCAAAGACATCCGCCACTTCATCCGCAAGCGAAAGTGAGATCCCCGAGCCGACAAAAACCCCGCCGGCCCGCAGATATCGGTCCGCCGCCCCCGGAGCGCCGAGCCGCTCAATGACCGGTGCGAGGATATTGGCCGTGATCAGAACGTATTTTCCTGCCGCCTCTGCTTTTTCCATTATGGCTCTGTCGGTAAGAATATCCCCCATCAGCAGGCGCAGCCGCCCGCCGTTTTCCAATTCATTCAGTCTGAGATTTTCTTCGACCACGGCTTCGCAGGAGGGACCGACCTGCGTCGCCGTCACGCTTTCCGCGTCGTTAAGAAGAGCCGCAAGAGCTAAGATCCCGCTTCCGGTACCGATA
>JAZRYN010000206.1:0-8409 GCA_045600745.1 Lachnospiraceae bacterium | reverse complement strand
CTTCCGGATGAAGGAAAGACCGTCGATGACGTGCTGGCAGGTGCTGAGTACATGGAAATGATAACACAGGCTCATCTTCCTTCCGATGAAAAAGACGATCACAAAGGGATGAAGGTCAATCTTTCCCTTCCGCAGTTTGATGTTTCGGCAAGCACAGACCTGAAGGAGGCGCTCCGGTCGGCAGGTCTTACGAACATCTTTGAGCTGTACGGAAACGATTTTACTCCCTCGATCATCAGGGCAGATGCCGCCAATGATCCTGTCTATCTCGACAGCATCAATCAGGATACCCGTGTGAAGATCGATGAAAAGGGCGTTTCGGCAGCAAGCTATATCGAGCTGGACTTCGCCGCAGGCGCTCCCATGCCGCCGGATGAGATCATTGATTTCGTTCTTGACAAGCCGTTTATGTTTGCCGTCACCAAGAGCGGGATCCCGCTGTTTGTCGGAACCGTAAATGCGCCGTGACCGTGCCCGGTCATGGCCGAAAGAACGATCTGCCTGCACAGGCGCCGGCTCCCCGCCATCGCGATCGATGACAGGGAGCTTTTTAGGAACACGCCTTTTATGGCTCTATGACTCGGCGCGCTGCACTTTAATCTTGAAATTTTCCTGTTGTTAAAGTATGATGTGCGTTGGCCCCCGTGGCCTCAAACAGGAGGATATTCTCATGCATTCCAAATATTCCGTTACCGCCGTTCTTCTTGCCCTTTGTATGATCCTTTGCTGCTGCGCCGGCAATTTACCTGAGACCGCATCTTCCCCGGAAGCAGAGACCTCTGCCGCACAAGCCGAGACCACTGCTGTTCCCGCCGAAAGCGTATCTCCTTCCACCGTTTCCGCAGGTCCTGTTGACTATCCGATCACCATCACCCCTTCCGTCCTTCTTGATGGCGAATCCTTTGCGGTGACGGCAGACAGCTTTTATCAAAGCGAAGATTCGCAGGGGCTGAACCTGTCGATAAGAAACAGTACCGACAGAGAGATCGCCCTTTGCTGCAGCGCACTGATCATCAATGACTATATGTTCCCCGAACCGGCAGCGATATGCATTCCGGCCGATCATACCTCGGTCGAGACACTGACGGTGAGTGTGGGGGAGCTTCAGGCGCGCGGCATCCGTGAGATCGGCAATATGGAGATCGATTTCAAGCTGATCGATCCCGAAACCGGCGAGACCTTGGAAAACCCTCCGTTAGTCGATGTGAGGACCTCCTGCTTCGAAAACATGAGCAGCAAGACCGATTGGGACGGCGCAGTGCTTTACGACAGCGAAGATCTGCTCATCCGGTTTGCGGGCGAGCAGACCCTCGCAAACGGCTCAAGCCGCATCGACCTGTATCTGGAAAATAATTCCGAAACAGATATTACCCTGCTCGGTGAAGAGACCACGGTAAACGGCCGCCTGCTCGAAAACGCTTTTTTATGCAGCGTCAGCGCCGGCAAAAAGGCCTTAAGCTCCATTAACATAAGCCGCAGCAGCAAGGAAAAGCTGAATCTTTCAGGCGCCACCGATTCCCTTGAGTTATCCTTGCTCGCACGCGATTCCGACACCTGGGAAGTTCTTTTTTCAACCGGCATCATGCGCGCAGCACTCACTGAGGACGCCCCCTCTTTCGACGGAGCGGAGATCCTTGACCATGCTTTTCTTCCGGAAAGCGTCATGCTTGATGAGGAGGGGATCCGCGTCGAGGTGCTGGGATATTTTGAACCGGCGCAGGAGGATCCCGAAAGCTCAGACTCTTCTGCCGCCGCTGCCCGCGGACAGGGCTTAAAGCTCCTCGTTGAAAACGACTCGGAAAATGCCGTCCGTTTTCTGATCGATGCGGTCGCTGCAGGCGATTATCTTCTCGGCGGCTGCGGGCTCACGCTGAACCTTGACGCAGGCGCCTCCGCGGAGACGGCTCTCTTCCTTGACCCGGACAGACTTGATCTGATCGAAACAGACAAGATCGGTACGCTTAAGCTGTACTGTCTCATTCAGGATCCCGATACCCTGGAGACCCTTAGGCGCTTTGACCCCGTCACCATAGAAACGGCAGCGGCTGAAAGCGCACAGAGCACGGAGCCTCTGCAGGGAGCGGAGATCTATAACGATAATGACCTTCAGATCTCCGTGATCGGCTACAGCTCAACGGAGAATATCGGCATCAAACTGTATCTCCTGATCAAAAATACCTCTGATCAGGCCGTGGTTCTTGCTCCCGCCGGTATCTCGGTAAACAATACCTCTGTCGTCGGTCACGGGCACATCATCGTAACGCCCGGTATGATGTCTGTCGGTATCGTCACGGTCCCGGCAAGCGAGGTCGTAAGCCATGCCGTGACCGAGTTCCGCAGCATGGTCTTCTCGGCAGAGGTCTGCGATGAAGACGGAAATAAGCTATTTACTACGCCGCTAAGCGGCATTGAGCTGAACGAATAAGGTCATGCTCACCCGGCGATGATTCTGGCCCTGCTGCCGTTAACGCTTTCCTTCGTCACAACGATCTGCCGCGGGATGCGTTCCTTAAGCTCGGGAACATGAGAAATGATCCCGACCAGACGGTCGCCCTCGGCAAGACGTGTCAGTGCCCGCATCACGCTGTCAAGCGCGGCTTCGCTCAGGGTCCCGAAGCCTTCATCCACAAACATCGTATCCAGATGGATACCGCCTGCCTCCCGCCCGATCACATCGGACATTCCCAGAGCAAGGCAGAGGGAGGCAAGGAAGGATTCCCCTCCCGACAGCGTTGAGACCTCACGTTCGCTTCCGTTGTAGTGGTCGATCACATTCAGCTCCAGTCCCGACTGGCTCTTCATGTCACCGCCCTCCCTTCGTCGCACCAGCTCATACTGTCCGCCGGACATCGTACGAAGCTGCAGGTTCGCCGCCTGCAGGATCCGGTCAAAGTACCTCATCTGGACATAAGTTTCCAGCCTGATCTTCGCTTTGCCGCTCAGCGTACCGCCGGCGGTCCGTGACAATGCCGAGAGCCATTGCAGCTTCTCTTCCGCCTCGGCGCATTCCCGGGCCTTTTCCCGGATCCCGCACCGGGCGCTGCGGTTAGCCGCAAGGCGGGAGATCAGCTTTTCCTGCCTTTCCGTCAGCATTTGCTTTTCGGCACGCACCCGCTGCAGCCCGGAAAGGATCTCATCCTCCTGCACGGGCTCGATTCCCTCCAGCTGTTTTTTCGCGGCTTCAGCCGCGCCTTCGCAGGCAGAGACCGCCTGCCTGCACTTCTGCTCTTCTTTTCGGGCCTTTTCAAGCCTCTCATTGACTTCGCGGCTTTTTCTTCTGTACTCTTCTGCTGCCGCAAGCGCCTCCGCCTCGCTGCCGAAGGAGAGTCTTCCTCTTAGCAATTCCGCCTGCTGCAGCAGACCTTCTCTCCGGCTTTTTGCCGCGGCAAGAGAGGTTTCCAGCCGGCTTCGTTTGGCTTCGTTTTCCGACCTTTTTTGCTCTGCTCCGGCAAGCTTATCGGCAATTTCCGCTTTTTTCCGCACAGCTTCCTCGCTCTCTGTTACGGCTTTATCACAGGCCGCAAGGCGTTCGCCGAGCAGGGGAAGAAGCTTTTCGTCAAGGGCCCTGCCTATCGCCTCAGGCCGTTCTTCCTGAAGCTGCTTTTTCCCCATCTCCTGCACCAGAGCAAGCTGCTTGTCTCTCATTCCGCTTAATGAGCCGGCATGGCGGCTGCACTCCTCCAGCCGCTGCCGGCTGGCTTCCGCCTCCTTTTTTGCCCGGACAAGGCTCTGCTTATCCGGGGCCTCTTCCGCGACTGCTGCCGGCTGCGGATGATGCAGCGAGCCGCATACCGGGCAGGGTCTGCCTTCTTCCAGGGACTGCGCCAGAAATCCTGCCTGCTCATCCAGAAAGGCCTGATCGGCACGCTCGTAGCGGATGCGTTTTTCTTCCGCTTCATCCCGTTTCTGCCGGTAGGCCGTCTGCGCTTCCTTGAGATCCTCCTCAAGCCTTGCCAGCTCCTTCACCGCTTCTTTGAGGGCAAGGGCATCCTTTTGCTGCCGTAATATTTTTTCCCGCTCCGCCTTACGGTTCGCAAGTTCCTCTCCTGCGCGGGCAAGAAGCTGTTCTTCTTTTTTGAGCGACGTCAGACGCGCCTCCGTCAGCCCCGCTTCCTCCGCCGACGCCTCTGCCTCCTTTTCCTCTTTTCCAAGCTCCGCTGCCAGCTTTTCTGCCGCCTTTACCGTTTCGCCAAGCACGCGATAATCTTCAAGCCCGGCTCTTATCTTCGCCTCTTCTGCCGCAAAAGCCTCTCCGTCTTTTCTTTTTTCTTCTGCTGCTTTTTCGGCTTCTTCCGCAAGCGTCAGGCGGGCCTGCGCCTCCTGTACCTTTTCACAGCTCTCCCTGTACGCGGCCTCTGCCCTTCGTCCGGCATCCGCTTCGGCTAACTTCGCCGCCGCAAGGGAAAGCTGCTCGTCCTGCGCGGCCGCAAGCTTTTTTCCTTCCTGATGATCGGCTTCGTCACGCCGTATGATCTCATCAAGCAGGGTCAGGAGCTCTCCTGCAGGAAGCCGGCCCTCCCGCGCCGCCGAGATCTCCCCGCAGCGTTCATCGTCCTCATCGCACCGGATCCCGCTCATAAACTGCCGCAGGCTCTCCCGGAGCATCCGTACCGATGCGCTCAGCGCCGCGCTGTCCTCCGCCAGCGCCTCCTGCAGCTGCGCATAAAGCTCTGTCCGGAAAATTTTCTGGAATATCTTTTGCCGCTCCTGCGTCTTAGCGTTCAGCAGCTTCAAAAATTCCCCCTGCGCGATCATGGCGATCTGGGTAAACTGGCCGCGGTCAACTCCCAGCAGCTCTTCGATCTTCCGATTGGCCTCCGTCGGCTTTACGGCAAGCGGCTTGATCAGTTCTTTCCCGGGATCGCCGATGATCTCATAGAGCTCCGCCGTCGGCGCCTGTCTGATCTCTCCGTCTCCCCGCTGCTTTGCCCGCGTCTGCTCCGGCGTACGCATGATCTGATAGGTCCTGCCGCCGTTTGAAAAACGCAGTGTCACCCGGGTCGTCAGCGAAGGGTCGGCGTATTTTGAGCGGAGCATGGCCGGGTCACGAAGCTCACCGCTTGCCGCCCCGTACAGGGCGAAGGTGATGGCATCAAAGATCGTCGTCTTGCCTGCGCCGGTATCACCGGTGATCAGATAAAGCCCCCTCCTCCCGAGGCTTTCCATATCGAGTACCGTTTCGGCCGTATAGGGACCGAATGCCGTCATGCTCAGCGTTAACGGTCTCATTCCGCCACCTCCTTCAGTGCTTCGATTTTTTCGGTCAGATAGGCCCGCTGCTGCGCCGTTAAAGGCGCTCCGTTCTGCAGCATATACAGCTCTTCAAACAGCTCCATCGGGGACTTTTCCGGAGCATTATCCACTCCTTCTACCGACGCAGCTGTCCGCGTCCTCGTGTTATCATACTCAAGCAGCATCAGATAGGGATAGACCGCTTTCAGCCGTCCGAAGGCATCGGGGATATCCTGCTCATCCGTCAGCGTTATATGAAGGTAAGCCTCTTTTACGTTCCCCTCCCGATAATGCTCCGGAAGGGTAAGCTCCGCAAAGGTCCCTCGCAGCCGGCGGAGCGGGCGAAGCGGAACAAGCGGCAGCGCAGTAAGCTTCACCTCTGCTTTAGGCGCCGCGTGCGCCTGGTCGGCGGTACAGAAAGCCTGATCGGCAGGCGTTTCCTTCGCTTCTTTCTGCCCCGCAGCCGGCGCTTTCTCCGCCGTCTTTTCTCCGATCTCGACCAGTGTTACGGATTTTTCCTGTTCGGCCTCGGAAAAAGAATAGGCAAGCGGACTTCCCGAATAACGGATAAGCGGCTGCGCAGCCGGCGCTGTCACATTCTGAGGCCGATGCAGATGACCGAGCGCCACATAATCAAAGGGAGCAAAGACCTCTGCACTTACCTCATCCAGCCCACCGACCACCGTCTCCTCAGAATCCGAGCGGGCGGCGCCGCTTACGAATTGATGCGCTGCCAGAACATTTCTTTGCGAAGGATCGACCTCCATATGGGCAATTGCCGTCTTTAACGCGTCCGTGAAGCTGACGGCCTCCTCCCCCGGCCAGGCTGCCCGCACGTGAAGCGGCTTGACAAAGGGCAGCAGCCACAGAAAGACCGGTCCGTACGCATCCTGCAGCACAAACGGCCTGATGCGTCCGTTGTAGACCGGGGCGATATGGATCCCGCTTTTTTCCATCAGGCGGGAGGCAAAGGACAGCCGCTCCGCCGAATCATGGTTGCCGCTGATAAGGAAGGTCTGCATGCCCAACTCCGAAAGGCTGTTTAAAAACCCGTCAAATAACTGCACAGCCTCCTCGCTCGGTATGCTCCTATCATAAATATCACCGGCGATCAGTACGGCATCCGGACGCGTATCCGCAACCATTCCCGTGATCTTCCGCAGAATGTCCCGCTGCTCATCGATCAGCCAATAGCCGTTCAGCCTTTTGCCCAGATGCAGATCGGATATATGAATGAATTTCACTGCTTTCTCCTTTTTCCGGTGTGCGGCGCCTCCCCGCCCGTTTCGTTTTTCTGCTTTATCATAGCATGCTTCCGGCGGATTTTCTTTAGCTTTTTCTTCTGGCTGAAAAAACTTAACTGATTTTCAATTATAAGCAGGCATTCCTTTGTCTGCCGGATCATTCTCTCTTAAAGAATTGAAGCAATATGCCCTTCTTTTCCAGGATGATGATAAGATCTCTGCATCCTTAGCAGACAAAAAAACTCCTAAGCTCTTAGAAGCTCCGGAGTCTCAACATAATGATTTTTCCGTTCCAGATATTGTCAAGTCATATTTCTTTTATCACGGATCCGAGAAATGCTCATCTAAAACATGTACGATAAACCGTTTCAGCATCTCTTAACGAGAACTCCCCTAAGCAAGCCACATTCATAGAGCCCCATGGCAGCGCGTGCAGGGTCATTTCTCTTATTTCTTCTTCTGATATACCATGACCGAGTGCTTCATGAAGGCTTGTCGGAAGTGTCATTTCCCGTTCAAAGCATCTGAGGCCTTCCGAAGCCTTCTTTGAACCAAAAAGAACAGCTAACCTTGACAGTTTTTCCGGAATCAGTCTTTTTTCTTCGACATACTCTAAATAAGCAGGCATAATCGCCGCCATTCCTGCAGCATGTTCGAGATCATATTTTGCCGAAACAGCGTGTTCCAGCATATGGCATAACCAGTTTTCTTCATGGCCTGAACCAAGCACCCGACTCATTGCAAGAATGGCACACCAAAGGAGATTACTGCGAGCATCCATGTTTTCGGGCTCCGCTACAGCGATAGGCCCCCATTTGTATACCGTCTTCAGGAGAGCAAAGCTCATTTCATCGCTGGCTTCCACCGCCGAGTCCGCATGCAGATACTGTTCCAACAGATGGGAAAACACATCAATTGCACCAAGTGCTGTCTCTCGTGGCGGCAAGGTCACCGTCAGCTCCGGATCGCAAATGGAAAGGATCGGCCTCGCAAACGGATGATCAAAGATCAATTTATCTTTTCCCTCTCGGTCTGTTAGAACAAAGCTCTCGTTGCCCTCAGAACCAGTAGAAGCAATTGTGACCATCAACATAACAGAAAGCGGACGTCTTTCCGGCTTCTTCCTGCCGCTCACATAATCCCATATCCCGCCCTCAGAAGGATTAGTCGCCAGAAGGGCCGTAGCTTTTGCCGAATCAATAACACTGCCGCCCCCAACGCCGAGAACCATATCGCACCCCGCCTCCTTGCAGGCTGCTGATGCGGCATCGATCTGTACTGATGTGGGATTAGACGTGCATTTATCATAAAGCACATAATCCAAGGCATTTTTTTCAAGGTCTTGCATAAGCTTCTTTACCGCTTGCCGTACATGGACAGAGGTCATCAGGAAGATTCTTTTCGGATGCAGCTCCGCAGCATAAGATGCCGCTTTTCGGCTTTCCCCCGGTCCGAAAATGATTCTAGTAGGAAAAGTAAATTCAAACGGTTTATATGACATTTTCTTCTTTCCTCGTTTCGGTCAATGATAGATCATGGGTCTTGGAGATACGAGCGATTATGATGACCACGGCTAAGACCATGGCTCCATTCAAAATATATAGATATCTTGCATCCCGTTCATACATTACTGAACAAATGGCCGTCACAATGACACCCAGCCCCGATGAAAGCAGATTCGCTGCGGAATAAATGCCACTGCGATAATCACTTTCAGAGTAGATCGCAAACGCCCCTTCTAACGTACTTTTCAGCATTCCGTAGCCAAGCGCTAACACTAGCGTCGCACCGATCGCAAGTGCATAAACGCCGCGTGGGACCCCGATCATCAGAGCAAAGCCCGCTAATGTAACTCCGCAAGAAACAAGGATCCCTTTGGCCAGATCGTTCCTTGAAAAAAGCGGATCGATAAAGACCATAGCGGCAAGCATAC
>JAZRYN010000205.1:0-5119 GCA_045600745.1 Lachnospiraceae bacterium | reverse complement strand
ACAAGTTCTTTCATGGATCTTCCCCCGTGCCTTATTCAAGGCCGGCGATCTTCAGAAGCTTAGCCACCGTATCGGTGGGTTTTGCTCCCTTTCCGATCCATTCCTTTGCCTTCTCCGTATCGATTTTAACCACACTGGGTTCCTGCGTCGGATCATAAAAGCCGATCTCATCGATGAAGCGGCCGTCGCGGGGCGCGCGCTCATCGGCGACGATCACGCGGTAGGTGGGTTGTTTCTTCTTGCCCAGACGGGTCAAGCGAATTTTTACTGCCATGGTTCTATCCTCCAAATTGTTGGGCCTTGCCCGAATATCTAAAGTCCTTGGACTTAAGAGCGTTTAAAAGGGAAGGCGGAAAGGCATGCGTCCTTTCTTTCCCATCCTGCCGTTCATCTGTTTCATCATCTGACGGCTTTGTTCAAATTGCTTAAGCAGGCGGTTGACATCCTGTATCGTTGTTCCCGAGCCGTTTGCTATGCGGCGCTTCCGCGGCGGCGAGATCTTGTCGGGGCGGCGTCTTTCTTCCTTTGTCATGGACAAAATAATGGCTTCGACATGCTTTAAGGACCTATCGTCGGGAAGCTCGGCGCCTTTCAGCTTGCTGCCGACCCCCGGAAGCATCTTCATGAGCTCGCCCAGACCTCCCATTTTGTTCATCTGCCGGAGCTGCTCCAAAAAGTCTTCCAGATCAAATTCGTTCTTTCTCAGCTTTCGGTATGCCTCTTTGGATGCCTCCTCGTCGAAATCGGCATTTTGCGCCTTCTCGATAAGGGAAAGAACATCCCCCATGCCGAGGATGCGGTTGGCCATCCGGGCCGGATTAAAGACTTCGAGATCCTCTAACTTTTCCCCCATGCCAGCATAGAAAATCGGCTTTCCGGTAACAAAGCGCACAGAAAGAGCCGCGCCGCCCCTGGCGTCACCGTCGAGTTTGGTGAGGATAACGCCGTCGATACCGATTCGCTCATCGAAGCTCGAGGCGACATTGACCGCGTCCTGACCGGTCATAGCGTCAACCACCAAAATGGTTTGGGTGACCGGGACGGCCGCCTTGAGTGCTTCAAGCTCCTCCATCATCCCCTCGTCGATATGAAGCCGTCCGGCCGTATCAAGGATCACAAGATTATAGTGCTTCTCCTGTGCCTCTTTCATGGCCATACGGGCAATATCGGGGACCGAAAAGTCCGTTCCGGGGGCAAAGACCGGCACTGAAAGCTTTTCGCCGTTACGTTTCAGCTGATCGATAGCCGCCGGACGGTAAATATCGCAGGCAACGAGCAGCGGACAGCGGTCTTTTTTCTTCCTCAGCTGAGCAGCAAGTTTCGCGCTTGAGGTGGTTTTGCCGGAGCCCTGAAGGCCGGCCATCAGAAAAACGGTGATCTCATTGCGCGGCTTAAGTTTGATGTCCGCAGGCTCGCCGCCCATGGACACGACCAGCTCGTCATTGACGATCTTAATGACCTGCTGGCCAGGGGACAGAGAATTCATGACCTCCGCTCCGACAGCGCGCTCTTCCACCCGCTTAACAAAGTCCTTTACGACCTTATAGTTGACATCGGCTTCAAGCAGGGCGAGCTTGACCTCCCGCATGGCGCTCTTAACATCGGATTCGGTCAGCAGACCTTTATCCGTCAGCTTTTTGAAGGTGTTTTGAAGTTTATCCGCTAAGCTTTCAAATGCCATGTTCTTTCCTGTCTGCCCAAAGGCTAACGTTCTTCAATGCGCCGGGACAGCATCTTGATCTGGTCGAGGAGAGAAAGATCGGAAGTCTCCCTGATGCGGTCCGCCAATTCCCTGATATGAGCTGCGTCTTTGCGGTCATTTAAATACTTATCCACAAGGGCGAGCTTTGCCTCATAAGCCTCCAGGGCTTCTTCGCTGCGTCTGATCAGATCATGGATGCCCTGACGGCTTATCCCATAGGCTTCGGCGGCTTCGGAAAGACTGAGGTCGCCGAAGCGAACATTTTCATAGATCTCCTGCTGTCTTTTCGTCAGCAGGTCACCGTAAAAATCATATAGCAGGCTTTCTCTTCCCAGTTTATCCATTGCTCACCACCGGCTGTGAATGCAGCCTTGCTTAGACTATCATATGGAAGCGAGCCTGTCAAGCGTTTTTTCTTGACAGGCTCGCATTGGATCTTATTCGGAGTGACAGCGATCAGACGCTTGCCTTCTCTTCGTCCGTGACATCCTTTATGGAAAGGTTCACCCGGCCCATTTTGTCGATCTCAACGACCTTGACAACGACCTCGTCACCCAGCTTCAGAACGGATTCGACCGTAGGAACGCGCTTATTCGAAAGCTTGGAAATGTGAACGAGTCCGTCCTTTCCGGGGCAAAGCGAGACAAAGGCGCCGAAGTTCATGAGACGCACGACCTTACCGCGGAAGATCTGACCGACTTCAACGTCGTTCACGATCGTCTCGATGGTCTTGATCGCCTTATTGATCATATCCATGTCGGTGCCGCAAACGGACACCGTGCCGTCGTCTTCAATGTCGATCTGAACACCGGTCTCCTCAATGATCTGGTTGATCACCTTCCCCTGCTTGCCGATCACATCGCCGATCTTAGCCGGATCGATCGAAATAGAGATGATCTTCGGCGCCCATTTGCTGATTTCGGGACGCGGCGCGGGGATGGCCTTGGCCATGACCTCATCCATAATATAAATGCGGGCTTCGCGGGTGCGGGAAAGCGCTTCGCGAATGATGTCCGGCGTCAGTCCGTGGATCTTGATATCCATCTGGATCGCCGTAATGCCGGCGTGCGTACCGGTCACCTTGAAGTCCATATCGCCGAAGAAGTCTTCCAGACCCTGAATATCGGTCAGGACGACATAATCGTCATCCGTTTCGCCGGTCACCAGACCTACGGAAATGCCGCCGACCATAGATCTGATCGGAACGCCTGCCGCCATCAGGCTCATGCAGGAGGCACAGGTAGATGCCATGGAGGTGGAACCGTTGGATTCCATGGTTTCCGAGACGCAGCGGATCGCATAAGGGAACTCCTCCGCCGTCGGAAGCACCGGGATCAGGGCTCGCTCGGCCAGCGCGCCGTGACCGATCTCTCTCCGTCCCGGACCGCGGCTGGGCTTCGTCTCACCGACGGACCAGCTCGGGAAATTATAATGATGCATATAGCGCTTGCTGGTGACTTTACGGTCAAGACCGTCGATCTTCTGAGCGTCGCTGAGCGGGGCCAGCGTGCAGGCATCAAGGATCTGGGTCTGTCCGCGGGTAAACATGGCAGAGCCGTGTGCACGAGGCAGGATGTCGACCTCGGCGGCAAGCGGGCGGATCTGATTCATAGAGCGGCCGTCGGGACGTTTGCGGTCCTTTAAGATCATCTTGCGGACGGTCATCTTCTGGAATTTATAAACAGCCTCGCCGACAAAGGGGAGCCAGTCTTCACGGTCCGCATAGCGCTCGGTCAGAGATTCCGTGATCTTCTTGATATTCTCGTCACGAACCTGCTTTTCATCGGTAAACACGGCGTTTTCCATGGCCTCGGGCGTTATGAAATCCACCATATCCTTGTACATCTCTTCGGGGATCACGTGGCTCTCATAGGGCTTTTTGGCCTTGCCGCATTCATCGACGATCGTCTGAATGAATTCGATGACCTTGCGGTTCATTTCGTGGGCTGCCATGATCGCATTGTACATGACGTCCTCCGGCACTTCATTAGCACCGGCCTCGATCATAATGACCTTTTCCGCCGTGGAGGCAACCGTCAGAGCCAGATCGGAACGCATACGCTGCTCTTCCGTCGGATTGAAGCAGAGCTCGCCGTCGACCAGACCGACCATCGTCGCCGCGATAGGTCCGTCAAAAGGAATATCGGAAATACTGGTGGCGATCGAGCAGCCGAGCATGGCCACTACATCGGGATTGCAGTCAGGGTCGATGCTCATGATCAGATTGCTTAACGTCACGTCATTGCGGTAATCCTTCGGGAATAGCGGACGCATCGGGCGGTCGATCACCCGGCTTGCCAGCGTCGCATGCTCGCTGGCTTTCCCCTCTCGCTTATTAAAACCGCCGGGGATCTTCCCCACAGAATACATTTTTTCTTCGTATTCTACGGTAAGCGGGAAAAAGTCAATGCCGTCACGGGGAGCATCGGAGGCGGTCGCCGTTGAAAGAACAACGGTATCACCGTAGTGCATAAAAGCTGCACCGTTAGCCTGAGCCGCCACACGTCCGATATCAACGCTCAGGGTGCGGCCGGCAAGTTCCATGGAATAGGTCTTGTACATATTATCTCCTTTTTCCGCAGCAGACGTTCGAAACCACAAATACGGACACATCCGGGGATATGACGGTATTTGAAGTCTCGAATGGCATCTGCTGCCGTAATCATGTGAGAAAGCAGGGTGGATAATCCCACCCTGCTTTGAAAGCCTCTTACTTGCGGATGCCGAGCTTGCTGATGAGTTCACGATACTCGTTGATATCGTTCTTCATCACATAGTCAAGCATGCCCCGGCGCTGGCCGACGAGCATAAACAGACCGCGGCGCGAATGGTGATCCTTGGGATTCACCTTCAGGTGTTCGGTCAGTTCACGGATACGCTCCGTAAGT
Organism: Lachnospiraceae bacterium; assembly: GCA_045600745.1. Classification (GTDB taxonomy): domain Bacteria; phylum Bacillota; class Clostridia; order Lachnospirales; family Lachnospiraceae; genus UBA6987. The sequence continues at coordinate 529 of JAZRYN010000205.1, read as the reverse complement.
AAAGCGATCTGGACAGCGGGGGAACCGGTGTCCTGTTCATTTTTGCCGAATTCTTTGATGATCTCGGCTTTTCTTTCTTTGCTGGTCATATGACAGCCTCCTCAAAGATCTTACCTTTTGCCGGGCTCCGGTCGGCTTTTCCAGAAGCTAAGCAAAGGCGCACGTTAGTTTATAGCATATCCGGGCACAAATGTAAAGTACTTTTTCCTGACGCTGACCTCGCAGATCTTTTGCGATCTTTCCCGGCCGCCCACTTCGTGAAGGCACAGTTTCGGATAAGCCCATCGCCCTTCTTACGTCCGGCACATTCGGCTCTATGAGTAAAGGGGATGCTCCGCAAACCATTCTCTTGCCTGTCCGATATTGGCTTCGACCTCGTTTTTCAGCTCTTCCATATCGCGGAAGCGCTTTTCCGGCCTCAGGAAGTGAAGCAGCCTCGTAACCGCAGGCTTGCCGTAAAGCTCCGGCATGCCGTCAAGGACATGCGACGCGAGGCCCGGCCGGTAAAAAGCGCCGGCTGTCGGCTTCA
>JAZRYN010000204.1:0-3153 GCA_045600745.1 Lachnospiraceae bacterium | reverse complement strand
CTGGTTCCGACAGTACCGCCGCCGATAATGACGACATGGCCCTTTTCCACGCCGGAAACGCCGGAAAGCAGGATGCCGCGGCCGCCGCTTACGGGAGTCTCCAGAAGGTGAGCCCCGACCTGTACCGCCATACGGCCGGCGATCTCGCTCATGCAGGAGAGAAGCGGCAGTGCGCCGTTTGCCAGCTGCACGGTCTCATAGGCGATGCCGATGACCTTCTTCTTAAGCAGAGCCTCGGTCTGCTCGGGATCGGGAGCAAGGTGAAGGTAAGTGAACAGGATCTGTCCTTCATGGAAGAGTCCGTACTCGGCCGGCAGAGGCTCCTTGACCTTGATGATCATTTCGGCCGCATCGAAAACTTCCTTTGCCGTATTCAGGATCTCGGCGCCGTTAGCTGCATATTCTTCATCGGAAAAGCCGCTGCCGAGTCCGGCGCCTTTTTGGATCAGTACGCGATGACCGGCTTTTTCAAATGCGTAGACCATCGCAGGGGTCACACCGACACGGCCCTCTTGGGGCTTGATTTCAGTGGGGCAGCCAATAATCATAATAACCCTCCTTGTTTGCGGAAAAATATAACGAACAAATTCGCTGTCTCTACGATAACACAAAAAAGTTCAAAAATAAAGCGATATTTCGGCTTTTTTTTAGGGGAAATTGAACTATTTGCCCTCTGCCGCACTCCTCCGGCGTAAAAGCGGCGTAAAAGCGGTGTGAAAAAGAGCCGACGTATCTGCTTGCCGCCCTTTCGATCCTGTGATATAATCGCCGCATAAAGCCGGGAGCGCAGACCGCGTCTGCAAACCGGCAAAGCTTGCGGATAATCGGCTTTCAGGCACAGAAAGAGGCTTTTGGAACATGCTAAGTGAAGACGAAAAATTCATGAAAAAAGCTCTGCATCAGGCGAAACGGGCTGCGGCAAAGGGGGAGATCCCTATCGGCTGTGTGATCGTAAGCGGCGGCAGGATCGTTTCACGAGCCTTCAATGAGCGCCTGAGCAAAAAGTCAACGCTTGCCCATGCCGAGATCAGTGCCATCGATAAAGCGAGCCGGAAGCTCGGCGACTGGCGTCTGGAAGGCTGCACGATGTATGTGACGCTCGAACCCTGTCAGATGTGTGCGGGAGCTCTCGTCCAGTCCCGCATTGATCGGGTGGTCATCGGCACGGCAAATCCCAAGGCCGGCTGCGCCGGCTCGATCCTCAATCTTCTGCAGATGCCGCAGTTCAATCATCAGGTGGATATCACCTTCGGCGTTCTGCAGGACGAATGCAGCAGCATTTTGCAGGATTTTTTCAAGGACCTGCGAATAAGAGTAAAGGAAGAAAAGCGTGCCGGAGAAGGACGCTTGCACCCCGGCGGTGAAAAAGCGAGGCGCCGGAAGTATGACGAGGAGGTCGGTCTATGAAGGAAAATGCATTCTTCCCCGAGATCAGGGGCAATTTTGGCTTTGGCTGTATGCGGCTGCCCATGCTGGATGACAAAACCGTCGATACGGAACAGTTCGGCAGAATGGCCGACGCATTTATTGCCGCCGGCTTTAACTACTTCGATACGGCTCACGGTTACTTAAACGGCCTGTCGGAAACGGCCATTGCCGAATGCGTGGCCGGCCGCTACGACCGCAGCCGTTTTCTGCTGACTGATAAGCTGACGGCGCCTTATTTTAACTCGCAGGAGGAGATCCGGCCGTTTTTTGAAATGCAGCTCAAGGCCTGCGGCGTCGATTTTTTCGATTTTTATCTGATGCATTCGCAGAGCAGCAAGAATTATCCGAAGTTCAAAGAGCTGAAGGCCTATGAAACGGCATATGCGTTTAAGCAGGAGGGACTGATCCGGCATTTCGGGATCTCCTTCCATGACAAGCCGGAGGTGCTGGATATGATCCTCACGGAACATCCGGAGATCGAGATCGTCCAGATACAGTTCAACTATATCGATTACGACGAGCCGTCCGTGGCCGCCCGCAGATGCTATGAGGTCTGCGAAAAGCACGGGAAACCGGTTATCGTGATGGAACCGGTCAAGGGAGGCAATCTGGTGAAGCTCCCTCCTGAGGCGGACGGAATATTCCGGGCGTTAGGAAAGGCCAGCAATGCAAGCTACGCGATCCGCTTTGCGGCAGGTTTTCCTCAGATGGCCATGGTCCTTTCCGGCATGAGCGATATGGCGCAGATGGAAGACAATCTTCGTACCATGAAGGATTTTAAGCCGCTGGATGAAGTGGAAAAGGCGGCCGTAAATGAGGTCTGCCGCGTTTTCCGGGATAAGAAGTTGATCCCCTGCACGGGCTGCCGCTATTGCGTAGAGGAGAATCATTGCCCGATGGGCATCCGTATTCCCGATATGTTTGCTTCGCTGAATACCTTCGAGACCTTCCACAGCTGGGCCCTGCCGGCCTATTACCGCGATACCCTGACAGCGGAGGGCCACGGAAAGGCTTCGGAATGCATCGGCTGCGGCGGCTGCGAAGCGGTCTGCCCTCAGCAGCTTGAGATACGAAAGCTCCTGAATAAGGTCGCGGAGGCCTTTGAAAAACAAGAAGAATAACAGCAAGGCTGCCCTTACGGATCTTACGGCAGAGCGAAAAACTTTTCGATAAGATAGGTGATCCATGATAAAAAAATTGATTCGTCAGATGCTGACGGCGCAGATCTTATCTGCCCTGACGGTGACACTGTGCCTGCTGATAGACAGCATCATCATCGGGCGGTTTCTGGGCGTTCAGGCCATTGCGGCATACGGCCTTGCCAACCCTATCCTTCTGATCATCGGCGCTTTCGGCAGTGCGCTCTCCGCCGGTGTGCAGGTCGTGTGCAGCAGATCGATCGGCCGCGGACTGAAAGAGGAAACCAATGCGGGCTATTCCTCCGCGATCGGGCTCGGTGCGGTCTTTTCGATTCCGTTCGCTCTGATCATCTTTTTCTTAAGCGTACCTGTCAGCCGGGTGCTGGGGGCGGACAGTGAGCTTCTTCTTGCGGACACGGCGGCTTACATCCGCGGATTCATCCTCGGGGCGCCGGCCACCATGGGGGCACTGATCCTGGTCCCTTTCATGCAGATGGCGGGAAAAACGACCCTCCTGATCGTATCTGTCGCGGCCATGACGATCACCAACGTGTGTAATCAGACTCTCAGGCTTTCCGAGCTTGTC
>JAZRYN010000203.1:0-3152 GCA_045600745.1 Lachnospiraceae bacterium | reverse complement strand
CTCCGCAAGCTGTCTTTTCAACTTATCCATCATCAGCTTCCGGGACAGCGCGGTCGGAAGTCCCGAAGGTGTTTTTCCGACATGCTGCAAGTTTCCCGTCATCCGCTTGAGCATCACTTCGATCGGGGCGCGGAACGCCTGATAGCACTGTACGCAGCCGAGCATTCCCGTTTTCTGAAATTGCTCATAGCTCATTCCGCACGCCAGACAGCTCAGGTCACTGTAGCTTTCATCCTTCGGCGGCAGCGCCGCAAGTTTTGCAGCGGCAGCCTCCGCCGCTCTTGTAGCCACATTTTTCGCCACAATGTTGCCCAGTATTCCCGCCAGATCCGCGGGCTTCAGGTTCGGAAGCTGTTTCTGCATCTCCGCAGCACATTGCTGGCAGAGCACCTTCTCTTTTTTTTCCCCATTCACAACGATCACAAATCGTACCGTAGCCGGGATCTGACCGCACTTTTCACACATTTCCGGCATTTTGTTTTGCCTCCTCGTAGCTTCGGAACACCTGGATCAGCATTTCCCGCAACACAGCAGCACGCAATACATCCTTTGCGCTTACAGGAAGCGCCAGAGCATTCTTCCCGACCGCGGCACGGATCAGCCGCGCCTCATTATCTGTCACGATGCCGCTGGAGATCAGCTGGCGGATCACCCCCATCGCGTCCTCCTCGCTGACGGAATTTCCTACACGTTCCAGAAGATAATTCAGAAGACCGCCGTCTGCAGTCCTGCGAATCCGAACGATTCGTACATATCCTCCGCCGCCTCTCTGCGATTCGATCAGATATCCATGGTCCACACTGAATCGTGTAGCCAGAACATAATTGATCTGCGACGGCGCGCAGCCGAAATGCTGCGCCAGTTCGTTTCTTCTCAGATCGATCTGCATATCTTCATCCATCATCGTAAGGATGAATTTCTCTATGGAATCACTTAACTGTGCCATATGCTCTCCTTTCTCTTAACAATGTCGAGCGGATATTCTTTGACTATTGCTGACTATTTTAAAGCATCTTTCCGTAAATTGCAATAGCTGATTGATTTTCCGTTTGCCATGCGATATACTGTTAACGGATAACAAACGAAAGGAAGTACGATTATGCGACATATTCCGATCGGTACCTGTGTTCCCGGCAATGTGTTTTCCTCCTGGGCTCCGAAACTCAAGGAACTCGGCTATGAAAGCTTTGCCATCAACCATCATATGAAGATCACCGAGGAAGAGATCGCGAAGCTGCCCGATATCGCAAAGATGTCCCGTGAGGAGATCGGCACTCCCATCTCCGTTCTGGGCTTCTATTGCAACGCTTTGATGTATGATGAGCATAAGACTCTTCTCCGCCACTGCATTGAGATTGCCCCGAAGATGGGCATCGACCGTGTAGGCACCTTTGCCGGAGCTCTGGAGGGTGAAAGCGTAGACGCCGCCATACCGAAGTTCAAAGAAGTCTATACCGAGCTGGCGAAGTGCGCCGAGAATAACGGCGTAAAACTCTGCATTGAAAACTGTCCGATGGGCGGCACCTGGAAAAAGACCACCTGCAATATCGGCTTCAACGCCCGCGCATGGGATATGATGTTCGATGCCGTCCCCTCCGATGCCCTGGGGTTGGAATGGGAGCCCGCCCATCAGATGGCGCAGCTCGTTGAGCCCGTCTCCAACCTTCGCCGCTATATCAAAAAGGTCTATCATATGCACGGCAAGGACGCGATCATCAAGCACGATCTGATTGCTTCCGAGGGCATCATCTCCGGAGAACCCTTTGCCGATATGCGCTGCCCCGGCTTCGGTGAGACCGATTGGCGCAAGATCTTTGCGATCCTTCTGCAATACGGTTACGACAGCGATATCACTGTCGAAGGATATCATGATCCTTTCTATTCCCGCGATTGGGAAATGACCGGTCAGAGGCACGCCCTCAATTATCTCGAATGGTGTCAAGGCGGTCAGTATCTCAATATCCAGCTCGAGCATTGATCCTCTTCATAAAAAAAGCAGACAACCCGGGGCGATTCGGCAATGGAAGCCCCGGGTTGTCTTTTTGCTGATTTCAGATCCTGTATCTGTCCAAAAAGCGGATCAGGCTGTTCATAGCTCTTGTCAGTGTATCCGGATCCGGCAGCATCACGATCCGGAAGCGGATCTCCTCGGTATATTCAAAGCCCGTTCCGGGGATCACCAGTATATGCTCCTCATGCAGGAAGCGCATTGCGAAATCCTGCGCATCCGCGAAGTCAAAGCACTTTGCATCAAGCCCCGGGAAGAGATAGAACGCGGCGCGGCACGGCACAAAATTCACGCCGGGCACATTTGCCAACGCCCTCTGCGTGGCTTCTCTGCGCTCATAGATCATTCCGCCCGGCACTATCATATCACGCGTGCTCTGCGGATCATTCATCGCAGCGGGAACCACCAACTGCGTAAGGGCATTTCCGCACAGACGCATAGAGGCAAGCTCCATTACAGCCGCACGCAGTTCTTCGAGCTCCTCTCTCGAGCCGGAAAACACCATCCAACCGCAGCGGAACCCGCACACGATATGGCTCTTGCTCAGTCCGTTCAAAGTAACGCAGGGCACGTCCGGAGCGAGAGCGGCAATCGATTCATAACGTATCCCGTCCATTACCAGGCGGTCATATATCTCGTCACTGATCAGCAGCAGATGCTTTTCTCTGGCTATCTCCGCGATCTCCAGTAGCACTTTCCGCGAATAAACGGCTCCCGTCGGGTTGTTCGGATTGATCAGCAGGATCGCCTTTGTCCGCGGCGTTACCTTTGAGCGGATATCACATACATCCGGCTGCCACGCGTCCTCCGGGCTGCAGCGATAGAACACCGTCGTGCAACCGCTGATGCGGGCTGTATTACTCCAAAGGCTGTAGCAGGGACATGGAAGAAGCACTTCATCGCCGGGCTCGCACAGTGCCGTCATCAGCATTGAGGCAGCTTCGCTTACGCCGTTGCAAATAAATATATCATTCGGCTCCACATCCCGCAGTCCCCGTGACTGGTGATACAGACTGATCGCACTTCTTGCCGCCTGCATGCCGCGCACGTCACAATACGGAACAGCCTCGTCCATATTGGCTTCCAGCGCGTTTCTTACGCTATCCGGCATTTTGAATCCGAAACGTCCCGGATTTCCGGTGTT
>JAZRYN010000202.1:0-2089 GCA_045600745.1 Lachnospiraceae bacterium | reverse complement strand
CCCTTCGTTCCCGGCGCCGCAGGCAATATCTCTTCCGAAGACGTCATTCATATGTGTGATGAATGCGGTATTGAAACCGGCATTGATCTTGTCCGGCTGTTAGCGCTTTCCCGCAGGCTCCGTGAGTTGATCGGCCACGATATGGAAAGCTATATTCTCCGGGCGGGCCGCTCCTGCGACCTGATAGCCGAACAAGCGAAATAAAGTATATCCGACGAAAAAACCGCAGGAAAGGAAAATGATCCCTTTTCCGCGGTTTTTTCATATTGCGAGGACGTTCTTCCTGCCTCCGGGCTTTCCTTCAGCTCCCCGACGCCTCCTCGCTGCTTCGGGAAATGATCGTCCCCGTTTCCGCATCGATCTCAAAGGCATAGGCCCGGTACGGAGGAGCCGCCTGCTCAAATCCCACCTCATACCAGCCCCTGCCGTCCTTATGCCTGAATTTGGCGGCAAGTCCGTTTACGCCGCTTTCCTCGAGTCCGGCATCATCCAGAGCTATCTCGCATGCGTCATCCCTGCCGATGTAGGTTTCATGGAACTGTTCGATCAAGTAATAGGTGACCGCCAGCTCCGCAAGAATGATGCAGATCAGGAAGGTAACGATCTTTTTGTAGTTTTTGCGAATAAAATCCATCATTTCCATACCCTCTTCCGCTTATTAAGAATGATAAATGATTCTCCGCATCTTTTCCAATGCGTTTTTTTCATTGATCCATTTACAAAACAAAAGTATCTCCATCCGGCTGCCGGGACTTCCGGCTCCGCAAGCTGCGGCAGGTATAAGTTTTCATTAGACAAAATCCGCTCCGTAAGGTAAAATAGCGGCAGACTATCACGAAGAGAGGTTCCTTTTATGACCTTAACAGAAGCAAAAAGCGCTTTGATGGCGCTGCAGGAAAAGATCGCCGCCTACGGACATGCCATGGGCTTAATTTCCTATGACGGCTCGACCACGGCCCCGAAGGGGACCGCAGAAAACCGCGGCCGTTCTCTCGGCGTGCTCAGTGAAGAAATGTACAGGCTGCAGACCGGCGAGGAGACGGTGAAGCTCCTTGAATATCTTGATGCGGAAAAGGACTCGCTTACGCAGGAAGAAAAGCGCATGGTCTTCCTGATGTTAAAGGAGATCCGCTATCTGCAGAAGCTCCCGATGGACGAATATATCGCCTATGAAAAGCTTCTGGTCGAGGCCGATGATGTGTGGCACCGCGCCAAGGACGCCAGTGATTTTGCCCTGTTTGAACCGTATCTGGAGCAGATCTTCGATACCGTGCGCCGCTTTGCCAGGTATCAGGATCCGGAAAAGGATCCCTATGACTACTGGCTGAACGAATTTGAAGAAGGGCTGAACAGGGAAAAATGCGACGCCTTCTTCGGAACGCTGAAGGAGCATCTTGTCCCACTGATCGAGCGGATCGGAAAAGCCGGTCAGGTCTCCGACGCCTGCCTCAAGGGCGACTTCCCCGAGGAAAAGCAGGAGGAACTATCCGTTTTTCTGATGAAGCTGATCGGGCTTGACGCAGACCATGTCGGGCTCTCCACCACGGAGCATCCCTTCACCACCAGCCTCGGCTCACATCTTGATGAACGCATCACGACGCATTATTACCGGGAGGACGTTTCCTTCTCCCTCTACAGCGTCGTGCATGAGGGCGGACATGCTCTTTATGATACCGGCTCCAACAAAGAATATGCTTTCACGGTTCTGGACGGCGGCGTCTCCATGGGCATTCACGAAAGCCAGAGTCGATTTTACGAGAATATTTTAGGCAGAAGCCGGGCTTTTGCCTATGCTGTTCAGCCAGAGCTCAGGAAACTTTTCCCGAAAAAATTTGCCTCCGCCAGTGTTGAAGATATTTACAAGGCCGTCAACAAGGTACAGCCGAGCCTCATCCGCACCGAAGCCGACGAGGTCACCTACAGTCTGCATGTGATGATCCGCTATGAGCTCGAAAAGCGTGTCATGGCCGGCGAGCTTGCCGTCCGCGATCTGCCTGCCGAATGGGACCGGCTGTACAAGGAATACCTGGGCGTGGACGTGCCGGACGATAAGCACGGCGTCCTGCAGGATTCCCATTGGTCCGGCGGC
>JAZRYN010000201.1:0-3436 GCA_045600745.1 Lachnospiraceae bacterium | reverse complement strand
CAAGAGAAGGTGGCCTGGGCCATTTCCGCAGAAAAGCGATTCCCGTACCCTGCTCCAACAAAGAAACCTCTTTTGTCTACCAAGGCAAAAGAGGTTTTTCATTTTTGATAGACAATTGCACGAATAATGATAGAATGGAATTAGTAAATCAGAATTGACAGAGGATAAGTATAATGAGCTATTTTGATTTTGAAAATAGAAGGTTATTTTACACGATAGCTGGAAACGGAAAACCGCTTCTGCTGCTGCATGGGAACACAGCCTCAAGTAAAATGTTTGATCCGATAGTTTCGCTGCTTTCAGAAAAGAATACAGTTATTCGTATGGATTTCCTCGGCTGCGGGCAGTCTGAGAGGTCAGCGAAATGGCCGACTGATCTATGGTATAGCTGGAGTGAGCAGGCGGCGGCCCTTCTGAGAGTTCTCGGATTGCGTGGAGTCAATGTGATCGGCTGCAGCGGAGGCGCGTTGGCTGCACTGAATCTGGCGTTAGAGCATCCTAAGCTGGTCAACGCTGTTGCGGCAGATAGCTTTGAGGGAATGCGAGCTGACGCTTCCATTACCGAGCAGATCCGTAACGGACGAAGCTATGCCAAACAGATAGAAGACTTTCGCCGGATGCAGAAAGAGATGCACGGCGAGGGCTGGGAAACGATCCTTGACGCGGACACCGAGGCAGTTGTTTGCCATGCCGAAGAGCTTGCCGACTTTTTTCACCGTCCGCTTTCTGCACTTCAGTCGAAATTGTTGCTGACCGGCAGCGCAGAGGATGAAATGTTTCCCGCAGGTCACTATGAAGAGCTGTTTTCCAAAATCAATTCTGATGTGAATGATTGTGTGATTCATATTTTCGAACACGGCAGCCATCCGGCTTTGATGAGTAACATGAATGAATTCGTGCGTCTATGCGAAAAAATCTTTTGAAATACAAACGGCAGTTTGTCAAGAGAGTGCACAGCAAGTAACGGCCCGCCGGTGTACTTTTGGGGCAAATACCCTGCCTCTGCGCACCGTTAACTTCAATCAGGCATGAAAACAGCTCATCCGTATGGATGGGCTGTTTTCAATGATGCTGATACAGAAACGGAAACGGGCACTGTCCGCACTGCTCCTTCCGGTATGATATTTCCCGTCTTTACAAAAAAATGATTGCAAGCAAGGCAAAACAGTGATAGCATGAAAGCGATATTGATGCAGCTCGGTGAACTGCAGACTGTTCGATGATACTGACAGCAAATACTTAGGAGAAACTGACACCCATGAGTAAAGATAAGAACAAAAAAGATCTTGATGAACAGGAATATCCCATTGACTGCTATGCAAACCGGGAGCTTTCCTGGCTGAAATTCAATGAGCGTGTTTTGGAGGAGGCGAGGGACCCGGATAACCCTCTTTGCGAGCAGCTGAATTTTCTCAGCATTTTCCAAAGCAATCTGGACGAGTTTTTTATGGTGCGCGTCAGCACGCTGTATGACGAGAGAAAAACGGATGCCCGTGACAACAAGTCCCGCATGACCAGTCAGGAGCAGCTCAACGCCGTCATCCCCGAGGTGCGGCGGATGCTCAAGGCCAAGGACAAGTGTTACCGCGGCCTTATCGGTCGGCTGAAGCTGGAGCATATCGAGATCCTGAGCTATGAGGAGCTGTCCGGCAAGGAGAAACGGCAGGCCAGCCGGTATTTTCTGACGCAGGTCTTGCCGCTTCTGTCGCCGCAGGTCGTCTCTGCCAAGCAGCCCTTCCCCTTCCTTGCGGCCGGAGAGATCTACACCATCTCCCTTCTGGAGAAAAAGACCGCCGGGGAAAAGAAGAAGGGAAAGAGCAAAAACTGTGTGCTGGGCATTATCCCAAGCTCCGGAAGTATGCTCCGAAGACTGGTACCGCTATCCTCGGGCAGCGGCCGCTATGTCCTGGTGGAGGAGCTCATCCGGGCCTTTGTCCCGATGGTTTTCGAGCAGTACCATGTTGTAAGCAGTGCTTCGATCCGCCTGATCCGGAGTGCGGATATCTCCATCGATGACGATCATCAGGACGATCTGATGCTGAAAAGCAAGGATCTCCGCAAGGCCGTGGAGCGCATGATCGCCGCGAGAAAGCGCATGGACGTTATCAAGCTCGAATACGCGGGACGCATCGACGCCAATCTCATCGCGATCATCTGCGATTATCTGAAGCTGCCGAAGAAGCACGCCTTCTTCTCCGACGCCCCGCTTGATCTGAGCTTCCTGAGCAGCGTATCGAATCAGCTGTCGGATAACAAGAGCCTGTTTTATCTGCCGCGCACACCGCAGCCTTCGGCCGATGTGTCGGAGCAGGAAAGCATGATCGAACAGATCCGAAGGAAGGATGTCCTTCTGGCGTATCCGTACGAGAGCATGCGTCCCTTCCTCCGGCTGCTGAACGAGGCCGCCGTGGATCCCGACGTAGTCTCCATCCGCATCACGCTTTACCGCGTGGCGAAGACCAGTCAGGTCGTCGCCGCCCTCGCACGGGCCGCCGAAAACGGAAAGGACGTGCTGGTGCTCGTGGAGCTGCGCGCCCGCTTTGACGAGGCCAACAACGTCGATCAGAGCCATGAGCTGGAAAACTCGGGCTGCCGCGTCATTTACGGCCTGGATAAATGCAAGGTGCACTCCAAGCTGTGTCTCATCACCCGCAAAAATGCGGACGGCGTGGAGTACATCACGCAGATCGGCAGCGGAAATTACAACGAAAAAACAGCGCGTCTTTACACCGATTACAGCCTTATGACGGCCGATCCCTCCATCGGAGAGGAGGCCGCAAACGTGCTGACCGCTTTGGCACTGGGCGAGACGGTGGAGCACACGGACACGCTTCTGGTGGCGCCGCACTGTCTGCAAAATCAGATCGTTGCGAAGATCGACCGCCAGATCGCTCTTGCCAAAGCCGGTAAGCCTGCATACGTCGGATTTAAGATCAACTCTCTGACCGACAAGGTCATCATTGACAAGCTGATCGAGGCCTCTGCCGCGGGCGTGCGGATCCAGATGCTCATCCGCGGCATCTCGTGCCTCGTTACGGGCGTGCCGGGGCTGACGGATCGGATCGAGATATACAGCATCGTCGGCCGCTACCTCGAGCACGGCAGAGTGTTCATCTTCGGCTGTGACGGGGACGAGGAGGTCTACATCGCCTCGGCAGACCTGATGACCCGCAACACCACCCGCCGCGTCGAGGTCGCCGCGCCGATCCTTGACCCGACTCTGCGCGCCCGCCTCATAGACGATTTCCATCGGATGCTGAGCGACACCTGCAAGCTGCGCGTACAGCTTGACGACGGCAGCTACGTCAAGGTCAAGTCCGAGGAGCGCCGCTTCAATGTGCAGGAGTATTTCGCGGAGCGCAGCTACCGAAGGGCAGGCATATTGCTCCCGGAGGAGGCAAGCACTGCCGCAGCGGAAGGAGTCCCCGCAGCTAAT
>JAZRYN010000200.1:0-13507 GCA_045600745.1 Lachnospiraceae bacterium | reverse complement strand
ACCCCTTGAAGACGACGAGGTTGATAGGGCAGAGGTGGAAGTGCAGTAATGCATGGAGCTGACTGTTACTAATCGGTCGAACACTTGATCTTGTTTCTTCTTTTTCGTTTACTTCTTCGGTGTGCAGTTTTGAAGGTGCTGGTATTTTATATTCCTCGATAGCTCAATGGCAGAGCACTCGGCTGTTAACCGAGGTGTTGCAGGTTCGAGCCCTGCTCGGGGAGCGAATGGCTCCATGGTCAAGTGGTTAAGACATCGCCCTTTCACGGCGGTAACTCGGGTTCGAATCCCGATGGAGTCAGTTTTTTATAAGGCGACGTAGCCAAGTGGTAAGGCGTGGGTCTGCAAAACCCTGATGCACCGGTTCAAATCCGGTCGTCGCCTCGATAAACGGCATAGTCTGCTTAAGAGCGGGCTGTGCCGTTTTGCTGTATATGCGCTTGATAATTCGCTTAAAGTAAGTTAAAATTCTTTTAAGATCTTTTTATTGTGCGGTATGGCTGAAATCATGCAGCTATTTTTCCCGGTGGATCGTATAAAGAATCAGACAGACCGCAAACGGGCCGCTGACTTGCGATTTCGGAAAGTCGGGCTTAACGGAAAGGAAATGCGGCTGCGGATAAAATGATTACAGAAAGGACAGAAAAATGAAGGATTTCGAGCAGTTTTTCAAGGAGATCATGGTAGATTCCTCCCTGCAGGAGGCGATGAAGGAGGCCGCGGGCAGCGAAGAGAAGCTTCAGGCTTGGCTTGCCGAAAACGGCGTGGAGGGAAAGGCCGGCGATTTTGCCCGCTTTATCTCGGAAAAGCAGCACGAGAGCAAGCAGCTGTCGGATGAGGAGTTAGGCGATATTGCCGGAGGATTCTGGTCCTTCTTGTCCGATGTCGGCAGCTTCTTCTACTCTGTTGGACAGACAGTTATGCATGATATCTGCTCCTGACCATGATACCGGGGCATACGAAAGGTATGCCTCCTTTATTTCGGAGGAACGATATTCCCCCTGCTGCAGGTATCTGCTGGATTTCGTTTTGCCTGCCAAGGAGAGCCTGAGAAAGGCGGATGCGGCTTCGATCCTCTCGGAACAGGCCCTGTCGGATTTTTCCAGGGCCCTGTTTTATCGCCTTTACCGGGCTTCCTTCGGCTTTTTATCTGCCCTGACGGAGGAAGAGATCAGCCGCCGGTCCCCTTCGGCCGCGCTTGATCCCTCGCAGCTTACCGCGGAGCTTATCCGCGATGCCTCCGAAAAGGCTCTTATCCGCCTGCGCTCGGATGAGGCGCTTGCGGAAAACTACCCTCTTTTCCGGCAGGACCTTTGCGGGATCGCCGACACGTTCCGCCTTGTTACCGAAGAGATGCTGGAGCGCATCCTCTTTAATAAGAGCCGGATCGAGGCCCGCCTGCTCGCCGGAAAAACGTTTTCCCGGATCACCGGGCTGCCGCCGCTTGATTCTGATTCACATAACAGCGGGCGTGCAACGACGGTCGTGATAACGGATGCAGGGCGTTTTGTCTATAAACCTCATGATATCAGAGGAGACGAGCTGATTGCTTCCGTGCTTGCGGATATTCTGCCGGACACCGCGTATATTCCGGCCTGCGTGACAAGCGGGGCGGAGTACGGTTTTTCGGAATTTATCGAAAACCGGCCGGCGTCTGGCCGCAAAGAAGCGGGGCAGTTCTATTATCGGATGGGAAAGCTGACGGCTCTGCTCACGGTTTTGGGAAGCTCTGACCTGCATGAACTCAATATGCTGGCATCGGGCGCATACCCGGCTCCCATCGATCTGGAGGTCCTGTTCAGCACCGGGATCCCGCGCGTCCAGGCGGCATACCGGAATATTTTCGAAAATACGGCGGCTTTCGATAATCTCCGGAGCATTCTGCATACCGGGGCGATGCCTCATCAGCCTGTCCCCGGCAGGGAAATGAGTCCTCTGTTCGACCGTTCCAGGCACAACCTGTGTGCGCCGGTCATTAACGGAGAAAAATGCAGTGTCTGCGATTTTGAAGAGGCATTTACGGATGGCTTTGAGCAGGCTTACCGCTGCGTGTTTGCTAAGCAGGAAATACTGATGCAGCACCTCGACGCCGGCGCCGATGTCAGGTACCGTATCTATTTTCATAACACTCCTTTTTATGAGGAGGTCCTCAGCAAGCTGTCCGAACCGGCAGCCTTTGTTTCTGCGGAAAAGAGAGAAGCCATCGTGGACCGGATCCTGGCCTTCGGCAGTACCGGATCAGAGGCGGCTGCCGCCGCAGAGAAGGAAGCGTTGTTAAAACGGGACATTCCGGTATATTACCTTCCGGGAGACAGCTGTGACTTCTGGGCAAACGGAAAAATCGCTGAGAAAAATTATTACGCCTCCAGCGGGATCAGGAATGTTAAGGAACGGCTCTCCCGTATGAGCGAGAAGGAGCTTGCCTTTGAAAAGAAGGTGATCCGCTGCGCCGTTTCCTGCTCCGTCCCTCTGCCAAAGGCTGCCTGTACCGGGAATGCCCCGGCCCCTCTGTCTTCGGAAAGCCTTCTTGCCGAGGCAAAAGCCATTTTCGGAAAGCTGCAGCAGTGCTTTCTGGAAACTCCGTCCGGAGACTTCCGCTTTTTTGGTACGCAGGCAAGCGGCGCCTTCGGAATGTATCCGGAGACGCTGGCGGACGGCAGCGCCGGGATCGCCGTATTTGCCGCGGCGCTTTCAGCTGTCACGCCGGATCCCTCGCTGAAAAAAGAAGCGGCGCTCCTTGCCGACCGCTGCCTCAGGCCTCATATGAGGAATCTGCGAAGACTCCGGGAACAGCCGGATGCGGGAAGAATATACCCGCCCGGTCTTACGGGAATCGGCGGATCCATTTTATCTCTTGCTTTTTGCGGGAAATATCTCGGGTGCGGGGACTATGAAAAAGAAGCGGCGGCGACGGCAGAACGGCTGGGGCAGGAAGTCTGCTCCGCGGAGCGGGCGTTTTCCGATCTGTACAGCGGGCTTGCCGGACTGATTACCGTGCTCTGCCGTTTTCCGTGGGCGGCATCCGACTCGCTGGTTCTGTGCCTTGCGAAATCGCTGTCTGCCATGCGCACACTTCCCGTGGGAGGCGGACTATGGCAGACGGCAGCCGCGAACCGACCGATCAGCGGGGCCGGCCACGGAATGGCGGGCATTGCCGGCGCCATGTGGCAGGCAGGCGTCAGAACAGGGGAAGATTCTTTTAAGAAGGACGCCCTGGCAGCACTGGAATTTGAACGGAAGATCTATTCCCGCAGTCTCGGCACCTGGCCGGATCTGCGAAAAAGTCCGTTTGGCAGCCGTGCTCTTCACGGAATCTGTTCGGGCGCTCCGGGCATAGGGATCATAATGCTGAAAATGCGGGAAGCGGGCTGCGATGAAGCGGACGAGCTGTACCGGAAAGCCCTTCAGGCATGCCTTGCCGGGAAGCTGCAGGAAAAGGACCATCTTTGCTGCGGAAACGCGGCGGTATTCGAGTTCCTTCTGACAGCGGACAGCAGCGAAAACGGCAGCCTGAGAGAAAAAATTTCCGAACAGCTTCGGGAAATGCTCAACCGGAAAAATGCCGCAGGCGATTTCACCTACGGTGCGGCCAGACCACCCAGACCCTTTGCCCCCGGACTCTTCCAGGGGGCGGCGGGCATCGGATACGAGCTGCTCAGATACGCCTTCCCTGACCGCATTTTCCCGCTCTTCTGAACGGACGGCGCGATCCGGAAGGAGGGAGCCGGATACACGAGCCGGAGCGAAGCGCCCCGCCGGCGACCGCACGATCATTATTCGATGCCCCGGCCTTTACGCAGTGTTCATAAAGTGGCATTGAAAAATAAACACTGTCGTTATCGGGCGGGCCAAACCATGTGAAATACCGAGGACAATGGGGAACATATCCCAAAGTCCTCGGTATTTTTGCTTATCATCATATCAGTCAACGGCCGATACTTAAAAACATCCTTATCACGCGCCGGCAAAAGGAATCCTGTCCATTTCGGCGGGTGACCCAAGGCAATCTTATTTCTTTACGACATTCCAATTTCCGTTATCGACCACATATTGGAATTCGTTCAGTCCTTTATCCAACATGACCTCGATCAAGTCTTCAAGATCATTTACTGTATTTATCTCTTGTATCTGCTCCTTTCGGATCCAATGCATGGTTCCTTCATCAGAATCGATCAATTCGCCTTCAAATCGTTCCGTTTCAAACAAGAAAACGATATACCTTCCATTCTCTATAGGAAATTGCTTTACTCCGCACAAGTGGGGATCAAGTATGGTTAAACCGGTTTCTTCCTTCATCTCCCTGACTGCGGCGTCGACAATAGATTCCCCTTTTTCTATATGCCCGCCCGGAAGCGTATATCCCTTCCAATCTTCTTTCGTTCTATTCTGCAGCAGATAGGATCCATTTTTATGGACTAAACAGAGCACGGCCAGCTCAACATTTTCTGTACGCATATTTTTCGTCCTTGTCTATTCTTATTTGTCCGCATCTGTAACGAGGCGCGGAAAAATCCGCGGAGGTCACTGATGCTTCCAGGTCGTGCGGGACAGCAGAGCGATCACGGGGAAGATCTCGAGACGGCCTGCCAGCATGTCGAAGATCAGTACGAGCTTCGAGAGGACGCTGAAGGAACCGTAATTTCCCATGGGCCCGACCTCGTTTAATCCGGGGCCGATATTGTTGAAGCAGGCGAGTACGGCGGTGACGGAGGTCGTCAGATCCTTCCCGTCGATCGTCAGCAGCAGAAAGCTCGCCAGTGAGATCAGGACATATGCGGCAAGATAGGTGTGCAGCGTATCCAGGACGGAGCTGTGCACGGGGCGGCCGTTGTTGCGGACGGGATAGATGCGGCCGGGCCGGATCATTTCCCGAAGGCTGGTTCTGAGGTCCCGGACGATCAGGCTCAGGCGGATGCATTTTAAGCCGCCGCCGGTGCTGCCGGCACTTGCCCCGACGATCATCAGAAAGACGAGAACGCCCTTGGCCAGGGAGGGCCACAGGTTAAAATCGGTCGTGGCGAAGCCGGTGGTCGACATGATGGAGGCCGACTGGAAGAAGGAGTGCCGGAAGGTCTCGCTTAAGGAACCGTAAGCGGCACGGCTCGTAAAGCCGGTGATCAGGCCGGAAGCAAGGAAAATAAAGACATAGAGGCGCAGCTCCTCGTCGCGGAGGACGCTTTTCGGCCGCTTTTTTAACAACAGATAGTAGCAGCTGAAATTGATGCCGAACAGGAACATAAAGACCGTGGTCACCCATTGGATATACGGAGAGTAACCGCCGAGCCCGGCGTTGGTGACGGCAAAGCCGCCGGTCCCCGCTGTGCCGAAGGCGATGCAGAAGGCGTCGAAAAGCGGCATATCGAAGGAAAGCAGGACGATATCGGCAGCGGTCAGACCGATATAGATCAGATACAGCAGCTGTGCGGTCTTGCGAAGCTGAGGCACGAGCTTGCCCACATCGGGGCCGGGACTTTCCGCCCGCAGGATATGCACCGTAAATCCGGCGCCGTGCTTGCTCCTTGGAACGAGAGCCAGCAGGAAGACCAGAACACCCATGCCGCCGACCCAGTGGGTAAAGCTTCGCCAGTACAGCAGGCTCTTATCCATGCTCTCCACCTCGGAAAGGATGGACGCTCCGGTCGTGGTAAAGCCGGACACGGTTTCAAAGAGCGCATCGATATAGGCCGGGATCTGCCCGGACAGGAAGAAGGGGAGCGCTCCGGTCAGGCCCAGCACGAGCCAGGATATTCCGGCGCAGGCAAGCCCTTCTTTTTCATAGAAATCATCCGCCTTTTCTCCGCGCGAAAAAAGCCAGAGCAGGCCGCCGAGCACCAATATGGCAAGCAGCGTTTTCAGATAGGCGCCGGTCGCAGCGGGTTCCCGGAAGACAAAGGAAAGAATGAGTGCGGGCAGCATCAGGACGGCCTCCACAAGGAGGATCAGCGAGGTGAAATGCCCAAGGGATTTGTAATTCATACAGAGCCTCCTCAGGCAAAAATATCGCTGAAGCGCTGAATGTTCTTGGATTCCGTGGAGATCACGATGACCGAATCGCCTTCCTGATAAACGGAAGAGCCGTTGGCAATGGAGGCCTTTCCTTCATGGAAGATCGCGGAGATCAGCACGCCGGATTTGATCTTCAGCTCGCTGAGCGGCGTATTCTGATGAGGCGCACCGGGACCGATGATAAATTCACAGGCCTGCACCTGTCCGCCGGCCACGGTCTGCACGGTCACGGCGGTATCGCCGCTGTTATCGCGCATGGAACGCACATAGCGGACAACGATGTCGCTGCAGAGCTGCTTTGGGGAAATGACGCTGCCGAGAGAAAGCTCGCCGATGATATTCTGCAGCTCGTCAATGTGACCCTGTTTGGTAATGACGATGGGCACCTTCTGGCTGCTGGCATAAAGCGACATGATAACGTTCAGCTCGTCCAGACCGGTCAGCGCAACGAAGGCGTCGCAGGAGGAAAGACCCTCCCGCTCCATGGTGTAGGTGTCGGTAATATCGCCGCAGCAAATGCTCGCGTGAGGCAGATATTTGGCCATTTCCTCGCAGCGGGTGCGGTTGCGGTCGATGATCTGGACCTTGATGCCATCCTTTTCCAGCATGGCGGCAAGATAGCGGCTGATGAGGCTGCCGCCGCCGAGGATGACGCGCTTTACCTTGCGGGTAATGACGCCGAGCTCGCGCAGGATCCCGCCTAACTCCCTTGACGGAGCCGTCATGTATATGCGGTCGTCGGCCTTCAGCTCGAAATCGCCGCGGGGCAGCGTGAGGCTGCTGCCGCGCATGACGGCGCAGATCAGCACACCGGTTTTCAGCACCGATGAGATCTGATTGAGCTTCAGCCCGGCGAGAGGGCTGTCGGCCTTCAGCCGGAATTCGACCAATTCCACCCGACCCTTGGCAAAGGACTCACGGGCCAGAAAGCCCGGATAGCGGAGCAGCCTTTCGATCTCGAGCGCCGCGCTGTGCTCGGGATTGACGATGAGCGAGATCCCGAACACGCTCTTCATCTCCAGGATCTGAGCGGTGTATTCCGAATTGCGGATGCGGACGATGGTGTGGACGCGCGGGTTGATCTCCCGGGCGGTCACGCAGCAGAGCAGGTTGACCTCATCCGCATTGGTCACGGCGATCAGGAGATCGGCCTCCGCTGCGCCGGCCTCGGTCAGCACATCAAAGGTGGCGCAGTTGCCTTCCGTTCCCATAACGTCATAAAGCTTGCAAGCGGAAGAGAGCACATTGATATTGTTATCGATAAGAGTGATATCGTGTCCGTCGGCAGAAAGGGCTTTGGTGAGCGTCGTCCCGACCTTGCCTGCGCCGGCAATGATAATTTTCATAGCAACCTCCGTGGGGTAGACCCGCCTATATTATATCAGGAAAAAAGGAAAACGGAAGAAGAAAAATGCCATCTTCCGCACCGATCTTTTCCGGCGTTTCCGGGCATGAAAGGACGCCGAAAAGAGGCCCTCTGCCCTCTCTCCGAGAAGGCTTTGTTTATAAGCGGATCTGTGCTATACTGGGAGCCGTGAAGGAGAACGTTATGGACCTGTTTGATTATTTCAATGAGCAGAAAACCGAGACCGAGGGGCCGCTTGCCGTCAGGCTCCGCCCGCGCAGCCTCGATGAGGTGGTCGGGCAGCAGCATATTCTCGGGAAGGATAAAATGTTGTACCGCGCGATCATGGCGGATAAGCTGAGCTCAGTCATTCTGTTCGGCCCGCCCGGAACCGGCAAGACGACGATCGCGCAGGTGATCGCCGCCTCGACCAAGGCAAATTTCCGCCAGATCAATGCCACGACAGCCGGGAAAAAGGACATGGAGGAGGTCGTGGCGGAGGCGCGCACGGAACGGGCCGCCTACGGCAGGAGGACGATCCTGTTTATCGATGAGATCCACCGCTTCAACAAGGCCCAGCAGGATTATCTGTTGCCGTATGTGGAAAACGGGACGCTGATCCTGATCGGAGCGACGACGGAAAATCCCTTCTTCGAGGTCAATAAGGCCCTGCTTTCCCGCTCCAACATTTTCGAGCTGAAGCCGTTGACCAAGGAGGACGTGGCGGTCCTGATCCGCCGGGCGGTCGGCGATAGGGAACGCGGCATGGGCGTCTACCGCGCCGTCATAACGGATGAAGCGGTGGATTTTCTGGCGGAAATGGCAGGCGGCGATGCAAGACGCGCCATCAACGCCGTAGAGCTTGCCGTCCTGACTACGCAGCCGGAGGAGGACGGCCGGATCCGCATCACGCTTTCGGTCGCCGAGGAATGCATCCAGAAGAGGAGCCTTCGCTATGACAAGACCGGCGACAGCCACTATGACGTTATTTCCGCGTTTATCAAAAGCATGCGCGGCTCCGACCCGGACGCGGCGGTCTACTGGCTTGCGCGGATGCTGAAGGCCGGTGAAGACCCGAAGTTTATCGCAAGACGCATCATGATCTGCGCTTCGGAGGATGTCGGCATGGCAGACCCACGCGCGCTCTCGGTGGCAGTCGCGGCAGCGGAAACGGTTGAGCGCGTCGGGATGCCGGAGGGCAGGATCCCGCTTGCGGAGGCGGCGGTCTATGTGGCGACGGCGCCCAAGAGCAACGCCTCCTACCTGGCGATCGACAAGGCCATGGAGGCCGTGGATAAGGTGGAGATCTCAAAGGTCCCGCCTCACCTGACCAACGCCCCGATCTCCGGCATGAAGGACCTCGGACACGGCGTGGGCTACAAATATGCGCACGATTATCCCGGTCATTACGTCAAACAGCAGTATCTGCCGGATGAGCTTGCCGGGGCAAGGTTTTTTGAGCCTGGCGATAACGGCTATGAAAAAGATATCAAAAAATATATGGAGTTTTTATCCCGTTTGGTGTAAAATAAGCATAACTGTGGGCTGACTCCGCCACTTTCGGGAAGAAAGAGGCGGAAAACGGTATGGTAAAGTGGGAAAGGAGAAGAAGTGAAACGCAAGATCACCCAGCTGGCAAAAGGGATCATCGATATGAAGATCCCGGAGATCCGTGTGCTTACGGAAGCGGTTGACGCTACCGTTCTTTGCGGACAGCAGGGGAAGGGCGAGCTCTCTCTGACCAGTGTAAACGGCATTTCCTTCCGCGGTCTTGTGTATGCGGATGACGACCGTATCGAGCTTCCCGAAAACGCCTATGCCGCCCAATCGGTTCAGATCCCCTACGTTCTTCATGCAGAGGACTTAAGGGAAAATACCGAGCTTTCCGGCAAGTTTGCTCTGGTCACCAATGCCGGCGATTTTCGGATCCCCTATCGTTTCCATATCTGCCGGCCGATCCTGATGGAGCATGACCTGCCTCAGGATGCGGGATCGCTCGGTGAACTGGCGGCTCAGGACCCGGAGCTGGTCATGAAGCTTTTCCAGTCCGACGTTTTCCTGCAGATGCCGATGCTTGAAAATGACGTGCTTCGCGCGCTCTATATCAGTCTCCGGCGCTCACCGGACCAGAAGCTGGCACTTGAGGAGTTCCTGACGGCCTGCGGGGCGAAGCAGCCGGTGGCGCTTTCATTAAACGAAGCGCCGCGCACCTATCTCTTTCAGGACGGGATCCCCGGAGAGATCGCCCTCACAAAGAGCGGCGAGGGCTACAGCCTGATCACGGCCGTAAGTGAGTGCGGCTTTATCCGCATCCCCAAGGAACGCTGGAACAACCTCGACTTTGTCGGAGACAGCTGCCGCATCCCGCTTTATTTTAACCGCGCGGCGATGCACGGCGGCACGAACCTGGGGGCGGTCCGCATCGGCACCGGAAGAAGAAGCGTCAGCATCCCGGTCACCGTACTGGTGGAGGATGGCGCTCCCCCGGAGGAAAAGCGCCGCAGTAAATACCGGCGCCACAGCCTGCAGCTTTACCGCACCCTCCTTAAGCTCTACGGCACATCGCCCTGTGACAGGGCGCTCGGCGAAGAGGCGCTGCGGTATCTGGACATCTGTGACAGCCTGAAAAAACCGGATTCGCGTGACCGGCTCCTGCGCGCCGAGGTCTGCCGCTTCCTGAATCTCAGGGAAACGGAAAAGGAGATCCTGGACGAGATCCGGGCCGATGTGCAGCGGGCCAAGGTCGATGACACCTCGGCGTATCTCTGGTTCCTTTATCTGGAAGAGGAAATGGAGCACGGAGACCGCCTGTCCGACGGCTTCCTGCGGCTGCTTTACCGCATGAAAGAATCGAATCTGCGCGGAGCGGAGGTCTTCCCGCTGCAGCGCCGGGTGGATTCCGAGTGGGCCGAGCAGAACGAAAGATCTCTTGAACGTATGCGCGGCTACCATAAGCGCGGGGAGCTTACGCTTCTCCTTGCGGTAGATGCGATCGCCATCTATAACGAAGATCCTTCTCTGATGAAGATCGCCGGGGCGTTTGAACAGTACCTGCTGCGGCTCGGCGCAAGAAACGGCTTCTGGACGGAGGAAATGGCGCTGCACGGTGCGGGACTCATGGTGCAGGAGCAGGAGAACGATGCCCGGAGCATCAGGACGCTTCAGCTTCTCTACGCGCAGTATCCGCACACCGATATTCTCGAGGCGCTGCTGACGCTCCTTATCCGCACCGGCGAGCCGGAAGAGCGCTTCCATGAATGGTATGCAAAGGGCATCGAGCAGGATATCCGCCTGAGCGAGCTTTACGAATATTATCTCAGTACGATCCCGGAGGGGAGCGAGGAAGAGATTCCTCAGATGGTCCTCCTCTACTATACCTACAACAGCCCGAAATGGCTGGCTTCCAAGCTGAATCTGTACCACTATATCCTGAGCCGCTGCCTTCCGGACAGCCGCCTGTACCGTCTTTATGAGAAGCAGATGCAGAACTTTGCGCTGGAACAGCTTCTGGACGGTGCGGAAAATGACCGGATCCCGGAATTTTACGACGCGATGTTTATTCCCGAGGTCGTGGATGAAAAAACAGCGCCGCGCCTCACCGAATACCTGTATACGCAGGTGCTGCATTTGGATAATCCGGCGATCCGGGAGGTCAAGGTGGTCTATGGCGAGCTGGAGGAGGAATTCTCCTATCCGGTGAACGGCGGCGAAGCCTTCGTGCCGATCTATTCCGACAGCGCCCGCGCCGTCTATGTGGACGCCGCCGGCAACCGCTATGCCCGCACGAGCCTTACCCGCCGCCGCTTCATGAACGAAAATCCCGAGCTGCTTGAGGCCTGCCGTAGGCTTTCCCCGGACAGCCTGCCCTTCAGGCTTGAAGCCGTCCGGCCGGAGCCAAACGGCGCACGGATCCGTCCGGAGGAGCTCCTGAATGCGAAAGGCTTATCGGAAGTCTACCGCGATAAGCTCATGCTGGCGATGATCGAGGAGGCAAAGGCCGATCACGAAAACGGTGCGGCGAAGCTCTACGCGCTCAAGGACAGCCCCTATCTGAACGAGCGGACGGGCCATGTTCTGGCGGAGAGCTTTATTCTGACGGAGGATGATGAGGCGGCAATCGAACTGATCAACCGCTTCGGGAGCCGGGGCTACAGCTCGGAGCTGCTGCTGCGTCTCTTAAAGCGCCGGATCCGCCAGACCGACTATGCGTACGAGGCGAGCCGGTACCAGCTCTCGCTCTCCCTCTACCGGAGCGGCGATTATAACGCCACGACCCTGACCTATCTTTGCCGCTGCTTCAACGGCGGAACGCAGGACATGAAGGAGCTTCTGGCGCTTGCGGAAAAGAAAGAAAACAAGGCGTTAGTCTATGACCTTCCGGCAAGGCTGTTAGCGCAGATGCTCTTTACCGGCGAGAAGGATGGCCTTGAAGAGGTGTTTGCCGACTGCCGCAGGGAGCCGCAATATCTTGACCGTCTGGTGACCGAGGCGTATCTGGTCGTTGAATCGGACCGCTATTTCCGTGAGGGGATACGGGTGCCGGAGGAGACTTTTACCCTGATCCGCGCCTGGGCGGAGCGGGAAAAGAAGGCGGCCTACCTGCCCGTTATCTGCCAGATCGCCCTGACGAGAAGACTTTCGGAAAAGCGCCTTCTTTCCGCCGCGGACACGGCGCTTGCGGAGGAAATGCTGAACGATCTCTATAATCAGGGACTGCTGTTTGCCTATATGAAAAAGCTGGGCCGCTTTATGCCGCTTCCGGCGGAGCTTGCGGATAAAACGCTGATCGAATACCGCGGCGATGCGGACGTTTCCACGGAGATCGGCTTGCGGATACTCCCGCAGGAAAAGGACAGCCCTCTGACCTTTACGGAAATGCCGCACGTTTTCCACGGGATATATGTTAAGCCGGTCCTGCTGTTTGCCGATGAAAAGCTGGAATACGAGATCCGGACGGTAAACGGAAAGCAGACGGAAACGGTCGAAAAAGGGAAGATCGGTCTGAATGCCGGCTCCGAGCCACGGGACAACCGTTTTACGCATCTGAACCGGATCCTGTCGGAATACAGCGAACCGGCGGGAGAAGACTGGCACGGGGAGCTTCTTGCCTTTGCGAAGGAAGATGTCCTGCTCAAAGATTATTTTAATGTATTATAAGCCTGAGGCGGAAAGGAGAATGTGATATGGGTCTGATCCTCGGAATAGATTTGTGCGATTCGTTCAGCCAGATCAGTGTGTATTCTCCGGAGAAGAACGCCTCGGAACCGCTCCTGCTCGGCGGGGCGGAGTCAAACGGCCTGATCTCCACCACGCTCTGCAAGGTGCGGGGGAGTGACCGCTGGCTGATCGGAACGGAGGCCTACCAGCGCGCCCTGATGGGGGAAGGAACCATGGTGGACAAGCTGGTAAAGCTCCTTATGCGGGACACGAGCGCGACCATCGAGGGCGTGCGCTACAGTGCGGTCGATCTCATGACGGCCTTTGTCGAACAGCTGATCCGGCTGCCGAAGATCGTCTATAAAGAGGAGATGATCGACGGAATCGCTTTCAGTCTCCGCGTGCTGGATCCCGATTTTCTTGACCGTCTGGCAGCGGTGTGCGACAAATGCGGCTTTGAGCGCAGCCGGGTCAGGTTCCTCAGCCACACGGAATGCTATGCCTATTATGTCGCCGCTCAGCCGAAGGAGCTCTGGCCGAATACTGTTTCTGCCTTCGATCTAACGGAGGCCGGACTTGATTATTATGAAATGAAGGTGGTCAGGGGCCGCCGCCCGCAGATCCTGCAGGCGACAAGAGAGTCGCTTGACGAGGCCTTTGACCTTGACCTTCTGGAAAGCCCCATGGGCGAGCGCATGGCGGATACCATCCTTTCGGCCTGTGCCGACAGACTGCTGCAGAAGAAGCTGATCTCCTCCGTCTTTCTGACCGGCGAGGGCTTTACGAATGTGGACTGGGCTAAGGACTTTTTGAAAAAGCTCTGCAATAAGCGGAAGGTCTTTAACGGTCAGCATCTGTTTGCGGACGGCGCGGCGCTTATCGCCTATGACGGAACGCAGCCGGAGAGCCGCTTTCCCTACCTGTGCATCTGCGAAGGAAGGCTTTCCTCTACGATCAGCCTCTACGCCCTGCAGGACGGCCGGAACGAACAGCTCGTTC
>JAZRYN010000199.1:0-11391 GCA_045600745.1 Lachnospiraceae bacterium | reverse complement strand
CCTAAGTTCAGAACTTAACACTTGGCTATGTTCCGTTTACTGTTAGGTTTCGTTTCTGAAAATTTTTTCGCTCTCTCTTTCGAAAGAACTTTTGTTAAAGAATTTTCAGGGTTGGTTGTACTATTTAATTTTCAAGCTTCTTTGCCGCTCGCTTGATTCTCTCGCAAGCGGCTTATTCAATATATCACCGTAAAATACTGTTGTCAACATTTTTTTTGAGATTTTTTAAACTTTTTTTTGACTTGTGGAAGAGGCGCAGATCAGCCACTATATCTTGTGGTTTTCGGCGGTTTTTCCGGCTGCGGGTCCGCCTGTAAAGGCTGTCTTCATCGCCTCCGGCCTCTCTTTGCGCCTTTTTTCGGCGCCGTCCGCCTCCTGTCAGTCCTCCTCGCCCTTCATTTGCTGCAATTTTTTCAAAAGCTCCGCGCGGTTATTGACCTCCAGTCTGGCAAAAAGCTCCGAGACCAGCGACTCCGCCTCGTCCCGGCTGATAAGGAGCTCTGCCGCCAGTTCTCCCTCCGTCTCACCGCCGGCGTAGGCGCGCAGCACATCTCTTTCATATTTGTTCATCAGCTCGCCGATCTTTTTCTGTCCGCAAAGCGCGTCCAGGTCAAGCTCCTCCGTATTCAGCTGAAAATCCTGCTGCGTACTCAGTCCGGCCGCCTTTTGTATGCCGGATGAAGCATTTTCCGCACGGCGTCTGCTGTCCCTGCGCATGAGCACAGCAACAAGCCCTGCCACGAAAATAAGAAATACCACGACCAGGATCACGTCGATAACGCTTTCAAGCGCCGATCCCGTCAGTAACCCTCCTGCCGCCTGCCGCATCGCAGCTCCTCCTTAAAAAAATGATCCGCCGCCTTTCGCCCGGTAAAATAATTGTAACCGATTTTCATCCCGCGCGCAAGCATCGAGCTCCATCCGGGATCCCCTTCTCTCCGCCGTTCTTCCGAACGACTTTTCCTTCTGTTTCTCCGGCGCCCATACCGACCGGCAGAAGCCGCAGCCGCTTTTCCGTTCATATAATTATAAAACCGATCGCTTTTCCGCAGAACCTGCTCTCGCACAAAATCCTTCCTTATGTTATAATACCGATAATCTATTTGATAAGGAGAAACTCCATGGCGCTCACCCTTCAAAAGATCCGTTCCGCGCAGGAACGGATCGCCCCTTATATCTTGAAGACCCCTCTGCTCAGGCTTCCTTCGCTGGATGGATTTTTCGGCTGCAAGGTCTGGGCGAAGGCGGAATGTATGCAGATCACCGGCGCTTTCAAGCTGCGCGGCGCCTTTAACAAGGTCCTTCAGCTTTCGGAAACAGACCTCTCCCGCGGCGTTATCGCCGCCTCCTCGGGCAATCACGGCCGGGGGCTTGCCTATGCGGCAAAGACGCTGGGCATCCCGGCAACCATTGTGATCCCCGACACGGCCCCGCAGCTCAAGGTCGATAACATCCTTGCCCTCGGTGCGCGCGTCGTGCGCTGCCCGCTTGCGGAACGCTTTGACACGGCTGCCCGCCTGGCAAAGGAAAGCGGCGCCGTGATGGTCCCGCCTTTCAACGATGAAGAGATCATGGCCGGGCAGGGCACCGTCGGCCTCGAAATACTGGAGCAGGAGCCGGACATCGCCAAGATCGTTGTCCCGGTCAGCGGCGGCGGTCTGATCGGCGGCATCGCGGTCGCCGTCAAAGCGCTCAGCCCGCAAACGGCCGTCTGGGGCGCCGAGCCGGCGGCTTCGCCCCGATACAGCGTTTCCTTAAAGGAAGGACGGCCGGTGACGGTCGCGGTCGAAAGATCGCCGGCCGACGCCCTTGTCTCCAGCACCCCCGGCAGCGTTTGCTTCCCCTATGTTGCCAAATTCACGGACGGCATGGCGGCAGTAAACAGCGACGCCATCCTCCGGGCGCACAAAAAGCTCTTGTTTGAAGGTAAGCTTCTCGCAGAATTTTCCTCCGCCATCGGTCTTGCCGGTGTTGCCGAGGGAAAGATCCCCGTTCGCCCGGACGAAAACGTCTGCTTCGTCATTTCCGGCGGCAGCATCGCTCCGGAGCAATTAGACCAATTAAAGGGGATCGATTGAATGATGAACGATGTGAAAGATATGGCGCTTGCGCCCTCCGGCCGCGATAAGATCGCCTGGGTCAGGAGTTATATGCCGATCTTAAATTCCATCCGGGCGCGCTTTGAAAAGGAAAAGCCTTTCGCCGGACTGACGATCACGACCTCCATTCACCTTGAGGCAAAGACCGCCTACCTCGCACAGGTACTGCAGGCCGGCGGCGCACGGGTCGTTTCTACCGGCTGCAACCCGCTCTCCACCCAGGATGACGTCGCCGCCGCACTTGCCGAAAGCGGCGTGGAGGTCCATGCGCGGCATGGCGTAGACGACGAAACATACAGCGCCCTGTTAAAGGATGCTCTGGCCGCCTGCCCCGATCTCATCATCGATGACGGCGGCGACCTGATCCATCTGCTGCACGGCGAGTGCCGCGAATACGGAAAGAAGCTGATCGGCGGCTGCGAAGAAACGACGACCGGCATCCACCGCCTGAAAACAAGAGAGCAGGCCGGGCTTCTTGACTGGCCGATGATCGACGTCAACGACGCCGACTGCAAGCATCTTTTCGACAACCGTTACGGCACCGGCCAGTCGACCTTAGACGGCATCATGAACCCGACCAATCTGATCATTGCGGGGAAGACCGTCGTTGTGGCCGGTTACGGCTGGTGCGGAAAAGGTCTTGCCATGCGGGCCAAGGGCATGGGCGCGGTGGTCATCGTCACCGAGATCGATCCCGTGAAGGCCATCGAGGCTGCCATGGACGGCTTCCTTGTCATGCCCATGGACGAGGCCGCAAGGCTCGGCGATATCTTTGTGACCCTGACCGGCTGCAAAGATGTTATCACCGGCCGGCATTTTGCCGTAATGAAAGACGGCGTGCTGTTAGCCAATTCCGGCCATTTTGACGTCGAGATCAACAAGGACGAACTGACCGCAGCCGCCGCAGAGATCCTTCAACGCAAGCCGCACATTACCGGCTACCGCATGGCTGACGGCCGCATCCTGAATCTGCTTGCCGAGGGGCGTCTTGTCAATCTTGCTGCCGGAAACGGTCATCCTGCCGAGATCATGGACATGAGCTTCGGCATTCAGGCGCTCAGCCTCGAATACATGGCCCAGCACGGCAGAGAGCTTAAGCCTGCCGTTTACCCGGTCCCCCGCGGGATCGACCAAAAGGTCGCCCTTGTCAAGCTGTCGGCCATGGGGGTCACGTTAGACCGCCTGAGCGACGAGCAGCTTGCCTACATGAATACCGTAGATTAAACCGTCAGAAAGGTGCGCTTATGGAACTGACCTACACCCGCGATCTCATCAAAAGCCTGCCCTGCCGCATGCAGGAATCCCATAAGGGCACCTACGGGCGGGTCGTCGTGGCCGGCGGAAGCAGGGGGATGTCCGGCGCAGCCTATCTTGCCGCCAAAGCCGCGTACCGGACCGGCTGCGGACTTGCCGCTATCGTCTGTCCCGAGGCCAACCGTGTGATCTATCAAACACAGCTGCCGGAAGCGGTGCTGCACGTCTATCCGGACGAGACGCCGGAGGAGGAAGTCGTCCGGGAGGCTCTTGCCTGCGCCTCCTCGGTCGTGCTCGGCCCGGGGCTGGGCCGGTCCGAAGCCGCGCTGAAGCTCGTCAGCCTTACGCTTTCCGAGGCCTCCGCACCGATCGTTCTGGACGCCGACGGGCTGAACCTTTTAGCCGCGCATCCCGAACTGTGGCGCAAGATTCCGAAGGGCGCCGTCCTCACGCCGCATCCGGCAGAAATGTCCCGCCTCATGCAAAGCTCTGTTTCCGCCGTGACGGCAGACGCCCCCGGGACCGCCCTTAAATTTGCTGCCGCGCATGGCGTCATCTGCGTGCTGAAGGCCCACCGGACCGCCGTTTCCGACGGACAGCGCCTGATGGTCAACAGCACCGGAAATTCCGGCATGGCGACCGGCGGATCCGGCGATGTACTGGCGGGCATCATCGGCTCCCTTCTCGCCCAGGGCGCCGAGCCCTATACCGCGGCCTGCCTCGGCGTCTATCTGCACGGGCTTGCGGGTGACGAAGCCGCCGCAAAGCTCGGCGAGCATGCCATGATCGCCTCCGACATCATCGACGCGCTCCCCGCCGTCTTAAAGAGCGCCGAAGGTCTGTAAATACCGACCTTCATTTTAGACAGGGATCCTCTTATCCTCTGTCCGCCGTTTCCGAAAGGAAAGGAGCCTTCCTTGAGCAAGCTGCAGAACAAAAATCGAAAATGGCTCCCGCCTCTGCCCCGGGCCTTTACCCGGCGGCTTTTTATGGCGCACCGAAGCCGCTTTTCGGGCGCCGCCGAAAATTACGAGGAGAATCGCCGCCTCGAGACGCCGGACATGGGCTATATCTACGGTCAGGCCGTCTGCCCGCCGTTTCTGCTCGGCAAAAAGCGCTTTTCCGGCGTCGGCTGCGAGATCGCCGCGGTCTACAATGCCCTGCGCCTGCTCGGGCAGGACGTCTCCCTGTCCGAGATCCTGCGCAGCTTCGAGGAGGCCGGGTACGTCATGCGCGGCTTCGTGCCGGGCGACATGGGCACCGATCCCTTTTCGCTCGGCGAGTTCCTTGACCGCCGCGGCGTGAAAAACGTAAGCTACACCAATTACGACGCGCTCCTTTCGGTCGTGGCCGAGTACCGCTTCAGCCTGCAGGTCTATATTCTTTCTTTCTGGAACCGCAACACGGTCTCCGGCGGCGTCCACACCGTCGCTGCCTATACCTCGCCGGACGACGGAAGGCTCCACATCCTGAACCGCTATAATAACAGCACCGGAGAATCCGCGGAGGATCTCCTCCCGGATTATGTTTCCCGCAGCCGTTTCCTTGTCGGATACCGTCTGCTCGCATGAGCCTCAGGCCTCCCGGAAGATCAAGAAATAAAGCCGAGGGCGACCATTTTCCGCGCCGGAAGCGGGACTGCGGAAGTCCCCTTAAGGACAGGACTAAAGCCTTGACGAACAAACGGTTTTATCTTATAAAGAAGATTGTGGAAAAACGATGGGATCCCGCTTTCGCCCCGCCCTTCCGGGTGAACACAAAAGCCTTTCGGGCAGCCGGGATCCCGCAGACAAAAGCAGTAGCTGTTTTTCGTTTTCGTTCGTATCAATAAAAAGAGAAAACAGGCACGGTTTTTCCGCGCAAAAACGTCAATAATGATAGAACAAACCGGAGGAAATCAAATGGATCTCACAAAAGAACAGCTTGAAAAAGCAAAGCAGGCAAAAAGCGCCGAAGAGCTTCTCCTTCTGGCCAAAGAAAACGGCATCGGAATGACCGAAGAAATGGCCAAAGAATATTTTTCCGAGCTTCACAAGACGGGCGATATCTCCGACGAAGAGCTTGAGAACGTTGCCGGCGGTCTGTGCGCCAGCTACACGGATATCCATTGCCGATCCTGCGGCTGGACCACAAAATGGACCGGGTATTTTTATGAAGATTTTCCCTATGCAGGCCCCTGTCCGATCTGCAAGGCGCCTAATCTTTACGGCGGAGAATACCACCGTTGATCCCTTGCAAAAATGCGCTAAATAACGCAGGCCCCGCACGGCTTTTCCCGGATCCATCCGGCGCATGCCGCAAAGGATATCCAGGGAGGCCTGCCGGTCCGCGGGATGCGTCAGACCCTTCTGCGCCCCGAACAGCATAAAAATCATATTTTCAGGAGAAAACAAAGATGAAACTTACCGAAGAACAGCGCCAAAAAATGAACACCGCAAAGTCTGCCGAAGAGCTTATCGCTCTGGCAAGGGCAGAGGGCATTCCCGCCGCCGACGAAGAGATCAAAGCACAGTTTAAGGCCATGCACAAAAAAGGCGAGCTTTCCGATGATGAATTAAACAACGTCGCCGGCGGGTGCGGCATAAGCGAATACTTAGACGGTTATAAGAGGCCGCGCGAAGTATCGCCGAGAGCCGTCGATCTAGGGGCAGGCAATTGGGAATACTACTGCCCCTCCTGCGGTAAAAAGCTGAATTTCGTCGATCTCTTATGGGATTCCAACGACGACGGGACGTGTCATTATCCGTATTATCTTTTTAATTGCGAATCCGGGCATACCTTCCGCAACTACTACTGTGACGACCAATGGACGGAGAATGCCTGAAGATGACCGTCCGCATGCCTAGCCGGGCAGCGGCCCCATCCGGCGCTTTCCCGAGAAAAATTTCCGGAAATATCGCACGGCATGAAATTTTTTGGAAAAAATTTGATTTTTTCGCTTGACAAATCCATTTCGCCGTGTAAAATGAGAGGCAATTCAATAAACCGATGACGGAGGATAGTAGCTTTTCCTCACCTGTCTACAGAGAGCCGCGACGGTGGAAGGCGGCGACAGCAGAAAAGCGAACGCGCTCCCGAGGGCGAACTGAACCGGCGGCAGCCGAAGTAGGGGAGACAGAGCGGCCCTCTGTATAAGAAAGCCGGCGCCTTGCAGGAGGTGCGATGAGAGCGTACGGGCAGCCGTACGAAGTTGGGTGGTACCGCAGGTATTGAGCCTGTCCCGACATTGACTTACAGTGTCGGGGCGGGCTTTTTTTAGTCCCTGCAGACCGCTTGAAGCGGAAAGGGCCTGCCGCCGCACGGAAATGCACATTTTAGAAAGAGGAACAAAATGAAAAAGATCATGAAAAAAATGTCTGCACTGATCCTTGTGATCGCGGCCCTTACCTCCCTTACCGCCTGCGGCGGAAACGCTTCTTCCGGACAGAAAACCGGCACTGCCTCGACCTATGCGTATCTTCTTGACACGACCGATCTGAAAAAGCCCTCGTTAGACCTTACGAATGCCGACGGCGTTCTGAAAAAGGTTCTGGATAAGGGCGTCCTGACCGTCGCGACCTCTCCGGACTATCCCGCTGCGGAGTTCGTCACGGAGGACGGGACCGTCTACGGCTCCGAAATGATGTTGGCCAAATACATTGCGGACTGCCTCGGCGTCGATCTTGCCATTGAAACGATGGATTTCGGGGCAACGATGGCCGCCGTCGATACCGGAAAGACCGATCTCGGCATTTCCGGCTACGGCTGGAAAAAGGACAGAGCCGAAAGCTACGAGCTGTCGATCGGCTATATCGGTGATCCGGACGAGGCGGCCTTTCACACGCTGATCTGCCCGGCCGGCAAGGAAAATGACTACCAGACCCTTGCTGATTTCGTCGGTAAGCACATCGTGGCTCAGGCAAACTCCCTGCAGCAAATGTATGTGGAGGATCAGATCCTGACGCTTGATCCTGACAATACGACCGAGCTCGAATTCGTCGCAACGCTCGATCAGGCCCTTCTCAGCCTCGCCGCCGGCAAGTGCGATGCGGTCGCCATGGACGGAGACACCGCACAGATGTACGTGAACCAGTCCGAAGGCCAGTTCGCCATGACCGGCATAAACTTTGACCTTTCCCTCTATGACGCCTACGAAGGCAACGTCATGCTGGCAAAGAAGGGCGAAACCGCATTCATGGCGGTCATCAACACCATTCTGGAGACCGTCAAGGAAAACAGCTACTACGGCGATTTCTACAAGACCGCCAAGCAGCAGGCGGGCATCGAATAACAGCCCCGGCCTAAGAGCCGTTCGATATCAGACAGATACGGAGTAAAAAATGGGAAAAGGAATCTTTGAGGTTTTATTTGAATACTGGCCGATTTTTTTGAAGGGGCTTCTCGGCACGCTGAAATACGCCTTCATCGCGGTAGCGCTCGGCTCTCTTTTGGGCGCTCTCATCGCCATGATCCACCTCTCCGAAAACAAATTCATTTCATTCATTGCCGCGATCTATGTCAATGTGCTGCGCGGAACGCCGCTTCTGGTGCAGATGTACATTTCGTACTATTTCATTCCCATGGCGATCCCGGCGCTGAACCACATCGACAAGGTCTATTATGTCATGTTCGCACTGACCTTAAACTCCAGCGCCTATGTGGCGGAGATCTTCCGCGGCGGCATAAACTCGGTGGACTCCGGCCAGATGGAGGCCGCCCGCTCGCTGGGCCTGACAAAAAAGCAGACCATGACACGGATCATTCTGCCGCAGGCGGTCAAAAACATCCTGCCCTCGCTCGGCAACGAATACATCTCGATGATCAAGGAGACTTCTCTTGCCGGCACCTTCATGCTGTACGAGCTGATGTACACCCGGACGCTATTAGCCAACAAATATCTTGTCTGGCAGCCGCAGCTCATCATTGCGGGCATTTACTTAGCGGTAACACTGGTGCTGTCCTTCGGCGTCAATAAAATGGAAAAGAGGTTGAGTGTCAGTGACTGATTCTATGACTCCCTTAATTGAAACCGCCGACCTGAAAAAGAGCTTCGGAAAGCTGGAAGTCTTAAAGGGCATCAGCGAGAAGATCTACCGCGGCGAAGTCGTCAGCATCATCGGCCCCTCCGGCGGCGGGAAATCGACCTTCCTCCGCTGCCTGAACCTGCTTGAGTCCCCGACCTCGGGAAAGGTCTTTTTTGAAGGGGAGGAGCTGAGTGAAAAAAGCACCGATCTGAATCTGCACCGGCAGAAAATCGGTATTGTCTTTCAGCAGTTCAATGTTTTCCCGCACCTAAAGGTGATCGACAATATCACGCTTGCTCCGGTGTTGTGCGGAAAAGCCACCAAGGAAGAGGCTAAGAGCCGGGCCATGGAGCTGCTGCAGACAGTCGGGCTTGCCGAACGGGCAGAGGAATACCCCCGTAAGCTCTCCGGCGGTCAGAAGCAGCGTCTCGCCATCGTCCGCGCGCTGGCGATGGAGCCGGAAGTCATGCTTTTTGACGTGCCGACCTCCGCGCTTGACCCGGAAATGGTCAAGGGCGTTCTGGAGGTCATTCAGGGTCTGACCGAAAGCGGCATGACCTGCGTCATCGTGACGCACGAAATGGGCTTCGCCAAAAAAGTCTCTGACCGGGTGCTGTTTATCGACGGCGGCATCGTCGCCGAATCCGGAACGCCGGAAAAGGTTTTCGAGCATCCGGAAAACCCGAGGACCCGGGAATTTCTGGCCCAGGTGCTGTGAAAAAGAAAGCCGGAAGGCCCGCACGGAACGAAGGCATGACGCCCGGCTCATGCGGCAAAGGCTTTTCGGCAGATCCCCCCGCAGGCGGGAGAAAGGAAACGGGCGTACTGCCCGGAACGGACAAAAATGAAAACCACCTTCACCTATGATCACTATTTCAAATACGCCGAGCTTGAATCGGATCTTAAGTATTTTGAAAAAGCCTTCCCGTCGCTTGTCACACTGAGATCAAACTGCGTGACGGAGGAAGGCCGCAGCCAATACGTCATCACGCTGACGAACAAGGAGACCGGCGACGCCCTTTCCAAACCCGGCTGGTATCTGGACGGCAACATCCATGCGGGCGAAGTGACCTCCTCCATGGCCGCCATGCACACCGCCGACTATCTGCTGACCAACTACGGCTCCGACGAAACCGTGACAAAGCTTCTGAACACCACCGCGATCTATATCATCCCGCGGGTATCGCCGGATGGCGCCGAAACCTACCTGACTTCCCCCTATTCGCTCCGCAGCGTAGACCGCGCGTATCTTCCGGAAAATGGCGGTGTGAAGGAAGAGGATGCCGACGGCGACGGCGTTGTGCGCATGATGCGCATCCCGACGCCCTACGGCGCATGGAAAAAGGACCCGTCCGACCCGGAGCTTATGGTAAAGCGCGACCCCGGTGAGCTCGAAGGCGAGTTTTATGACATCTATGCCGAGGGGCTTTTGGAGGATTATGAGGGCAGCGAGAACCTGAAAGAGAAAAAGCCCGACTGGGGTCTCGATTTCAACCGGAACTTCCCCTTCGGATGGTTCGCGGATGCCCGTCAGCCCGGCGCCGGCGCCTATCCTCTCAGCAACCCCGAAACCAAAGCCATCGTAGATTTCGTTCTGGCGCATCCGAATATCTGCGGGGCGGCGATCGGGCACACCTCCGGCGGGCTTCTTCTGTATCCGCCGGGAACGAGAGCCGCAAAAACGGCGCCCGCAGGAGACATCGACGCTTTCAAGGCGATCGCGAGGATGGGCGAGGAGGAGCTTGGCTATAAGCCCATGAACATTTTCGATTCCTTCATGCTCGATCAGGAGCATTACGACAGCGGCGCGTTAGACGACTGGATGTATCAGACGCAGGGCATCCCTGCCTATACCGTAGAATTCTGGGACATCTGCAAGAAGGCGGGCGTCCCCTGCGAATGGAGCGCCGAGAGCTTTGAAGAGAAAAAGAGCATCGAGCGCTTCAACGCCTGCGTAAAATGGGTCAAGGAAAACTGCCCGCAGTATTACCTGCCCTGGAAGAGCTTTGAGCATCCGGATCTCGGAAAGGTCGAGATCGGCGGCTTCAACAGCAAATTCACGCATCAGAATCCGCCGGAAGACCTGCTTCTCGAAGAATGTGAGAACGATACCCGCTTCAACATCCGCTTTGCCAACACCGTCCCGCGTCTTACCATAGACAGCGCCTCCGCGGAGAAGGCTGCGGAGGGCGTCTACCGGTTGACGGTCACCGTGGGCAACACCGGATATCTTCCGACCAATCTGACGGACGAAGCCCTTGCTCTTAAGGTCGATAAGCCCGTTACGCTGAAGCTTGGGGGCGTAAAGCTGCTGTCCGGCCGCGAGACAGAAGAGCTCGGCCAGCTGTCCGGCTATTCCCGGACCGTGACCGGCGTGTTCTTTTACGGCAACATTTCAACCGAGAAAAATGCGCCGGCCAAAAAGCGCGTGACCTATCTCGCGGAGGGGAAGAAGGGCGACTGCATCTCTGTAACCGCCTCTCATCCGAAGGCAGGCACCGCCTTCGCGCAGATCATTCTGCCGTAGCATTTTCTGCGGAATATACCGAAAGCGGACTGCTCACGGAACGAGGGGACGGCGGCAGTTTTCCCTGTCACCGCCCCCTGCGTGATGTCAGTC
Source organism: Lachnospiraceae bacterium (assembly GCA_045600745.1). Lineage (GTDB taxonomy): Bacteria > Bacillota > Clostridia > Lachnospirales > Lachnospiraceae > UBA6987. The sequence goes on along the minus strand of JAZRYN010000199.1, from coordinate 415 downwards.
GGCTTTCTTTTTCTTTCTGCTGCAGACAGCGATTCCCGTGAGCGCCGCGCCGCCCGAGGCAAGAAGGAGCCCCCAAAGCAGCAGGCGGCTGCTGTCCCCGGTTTTCGGAGGAGTCGCGGGAGCCGGCGGCTGCGGAGCGGGATCTTCCGTCCACTTCGCATAAACGGTAGTATCTGCCGTGATCGCCGTATTGAAGTCAAATACTGCGGAGAATGCGGTATCTGCGTACCAGCCGCCAAACGTCCAACCCTCTCCGGCAGGGTCGGCGGGCCTTATCGCCTTGCTGCCATCCTCGACCGTCTTTGCCGCGACCGGCTCGCCGTGACCATTCATCTCGAAGGAGACCGTATACTTTGCCGGAGCAGGCGGCTGCGGAGCGGGATCTTCCGTCCACTTCGCATAAACGGTGGTATCT
>JAZRYN010000198.1:0-6040 GCA_045600745.1 Lachnospiraceae bacterium | reverse complement strand
TCAGTTTCTGGATCAGCGCTACGATGAGAACTCTCAGACGTTAGAAAGCGTAAAAAAGATCGTTAAGGGCGTCTTTCTGGATGCAGCATCCGTTACCGATGTAGACGGGACCGTCTTTACCTACCCTCAGGTCTTTTGTGAGATCGGTCAGGCACTCGGCGTGAGTCCGAACTATATTGCCTCTGTGGTAAGGCAGGAGATCGGAACGGCGGACAATCCGTCGATCACCGGGAAGAGCGCAAAATACCCGGGCTATTTCAATTATTACGGTGTGTATGCGTACACCACGGCGACAGAAAGTGCGAGCGAACACGGACTGTGGTTTGCCAGCGGCAGCGGCAGCGGCCAGACAAGCTACAACAGACCCTGGAATACCCGCATCCGGGCTCTTTGGGGCGGCGCCGAGTATCTTGCCTCCAACTATGTGCTGGGCGGTCAGAATACGCTCTATTTCAAAAAATACAACGTTTCCTGTGATGCCGATAACCATTTTATCCACCAATACATGACCAATGTCATGGGCTCTTATTCGGAGGGACGCTCGCTTTCGAACGGCTACGATGAGGAGCTGCGCGGGCTGCCGCTGGCCTTTGATATCCCGGTCTACGGCGGACTTCCGGCAGAGCCGGCAAAATGCCCTACGGGAGACGGCTGCATCAACAACCGCCTGAGATCCATTACACTCGGAAGCTACGAGCTTTTCCCGAAATTCGATAAGGACGAACTGTTTTATAATGTGATCATAACGGGGGATTCGGTCCCGGACAAGGTCGAACTTAAGGCGGCCGCCTATCACCCGACGGCAAAGATCGAGGGGACCGGTACGATCACCCTGAAGAACGGGACGACGGACTACAAGATCACGGTTACCGCGGAAAACGGTGACAAGCGTGTCTACACCGTGAGCATTTACTGTGAAAAGGGCTACACGGATAAGATGGAGAGCAAATATGCGATCTCCGATCAGCATTATATCTCCGGACTGACCTTCGGGACCAAGACGGATGCATTTATCAAAAACCTCGGCCTGACCGATAAGATGAGTGCGAAGCTCTTTACCGCAGACGGCAAGGCGAAGGAAAATGGCTCTGTGATGAAAACCGGTGATTCGGTCAAGGTATACGGGGCTGCCGGTTCGCTGTATTTTGAGGGGACCGTCCTTCTGTACGGCGATGTCAACGGCGACGGCAACATTATGATAAATGATTTACTTGAGATTAGAGATTATCTGCTGCAGGTAACAAAATTGCAGGGAGTCTTTTATCAAGCGGCTGACTGCAATAAAGACGGAGGCGTTAAGATAAACGATATCCTTACGATAAGAGATCATTTATTGGGCATTATTAAAATTTCATAGTGGCATAGAGGAGTTGAAGAGAAATGATAAAACATATCAAAAGAGCTATCTTTTGCTTTGTTATTATATTAGCTATGCAATTATCGGTTTGCAAGGTGACAAAAGCAGCGGATAATCCAAGAGGGTATTCAATTTCTTTTAGCGACCCATCATGTTATGCAGGGAATAATGTTACGGTTCAGATGACGGTCAAAGCTATAGCCTCGGCGGAAGATTCGGCAAAGCCAAAAGTATCAGGAATCAAGGTAGTACTATTCTATGATAATACGTTCTTGACCTATGCTGATAGCGCGGAGGTCAACGGATTTGGGAATATGGCAGTTTCGGCTAATCCGAATCAGCTTACGATCGTAGATTTTTCTATGCAGGCAGGAGGAGGCAAAGAAGAAGTCTCCTATTCCATATCATTTAAGGCGGCAAATTCACTCTCAGCATCATCGATACAGACAAAGATAGGTGTAGCCGAAGCTCAGATTTCAGATCCGGAAAATAATCTGTACAGTAAGGGAAACAGCAGTACTCATGAAGGTTCATCGACGGTCAAGATATCCGAGTATGCACCCTCCAATGAGGCCAGGCTCGGGAGCCTGACTATCGTGCCCGGAAAATGGAACAGAAGCTTTGACCCGGATGTTACCGATTACAGCATTGAGGTGGATGCCGGCACAAGTGCGCTTGCCTTGCAGTACAGTCCGAAGGAGAGCCACGGAAAGGTGATCTACTGGCCGTACACCCGGCCGGGCTTCATCGACGTTGCTCCCGGAACGATGAATTTTACACTTCAGGTAACGGCTCAGGACGGAACGACGACGAAGGAATACCATATTTCCATCCATCGTCCGGAGCCGGCACCGACACAACCGCCGACCACGCCGGCCCAGACAACGCCGGCGGAGACTACGGCAGAGCCTGTACCGGATGAGACCACAGCGGAGGAGACGACGACCCCCGAAGAGACCACAGCAGTGCCTGCCGTGATCAGGATTCCGGCTCAGGAGCTGGAGGTCATGGATTATCCGCAGGATTTCGAGATCCCCGCGGGCTATAAGACCATGCTCATGACCGATGAAGACGGAACGGAGTATCATGCCCTGATTCCGGAAGATCAAGCCGGAACAGATATTTGCCTGGTCTACGGAGCAAAGGACGGCGGAGCTCCCGGACTTTATATCTATGACAGCGCGGACGGCACGCTGCAGCGTTTTGACCTCATGCTTCCGCCCAAGTCCTCTTCCGAGGAAGAAACGACGGAGGAAGTGACTGAGGAGGAAACGACCGAAGAGGAAACGACGGAAGCGGTGACGCCCGAAGAGACGCAGGAGCCGACGACAGAGCCCTACCGGGTGAATTTCCTGAACGGCGACACCAAGGTGCCCGGGTGGGTCACGACGGCAGCGGCTGCTCTGCTTTTCATTTGTCTGCTGACCGTTTTGCTGCTTCTTCTTGCGCGGAGCCGCGAGAAAAAAGCCATCAGAGCGGAGAAGGAGCAGCTGTCGCCTGAAGAAGAGGAGGAATTCCTGCGGGTGAGCCGCAGCACCTTCTATCCGGAAAAGACGGAAGGAGCCTCTTCATCCGGGCAGGAAGCACCCGAACCGTCCGAGGCGAAGGCTCCCGGGGAAGCGAAAGAAGCGCCGGAGAGCCCGGCTGGTGAGGAAACACCGGCGCCTTCTCCGGAAGAAGCCTCCCGGGAAGATGACGATATCCTCCGATAAGGAGATCACATGGCAGAGAAATACTATGCGGTGCGTATCGGCAGGCATCCCGGTGTTTATCCGACCTGGGATGCTTGCCGCGCAGAGGTCGGAGGCTTTTCCGGCGCCGAATATAAAAGCTTCGGCACGCTTGCCGAGGCGAAGGCATTTGTGTCGGGGCATGCTTCGGAAATCATCCCGGATAATGACGATGTGCTGGCAGAAGCCTATGTGGACGGAAGCTTTAACACAGCGAGCGGTACATACGGCTGGGGGGCCGTCATCAGTTTCGGCGGAGAGAGCTTTGAGCTTTCCGGCGCGGGGACTGAACCTGGGCTGGTGCCGATGCACAATGTTGCCGGTGAGATCACGGGGGCTGTGGAAGCCATGCGCTTTGCTGCAGCTCACGGAGCGGAGACGCTGATCATTTACCATGATTACGAGGGGATCGCGAAATGGTGCACCGGCGAATGGAAGACCAAAAAAGAGGGTACGGCTGCCTATAAGGCGTTTTATGACCGGATGAAGGACGAGCTGGAGATCCGATTTGTCAAGGTGAAGGGGCATTCAGGGAACCGCGGCAACGACCGCGCCGATGCGTTGGCCAAAAAAGCTGCCGGGATCGAATGATGCGGCAGCAGCGAAAGGAGCTTTTATGGTGACGGAAACGAAACTGACGGCAGCAGCCGTATACCGGAACAGCTGTGTGGTCAAAAGAAGCGGCAGAGTGCGGCTTACGGCAGGGACGCAGAAGGTCTGCCTTGGCGGATTAAGCGCCTCCGTGGATGAAAGCTCGCTGAGAATGAGCCTTCCGGAAGGTCTGTCCGGCTCCAATGTACAGGTCGAATATCCGACGCACGAACAACAGGAGGAAACGCTGCGAGAACAAACCGAGCAGCTTGCCGACCTGAGATCACAGATCGTCCGCCTGGAAAAAATGGCGGCTCTTTGGGAGGCCAACGCTGATTTTTCCCGAAAAGAATCCCTTGCGGTTGAAGAAATGACCGCCTATTTGGAAAAACTGCCGGATCGTCTGGCGAAAATAAGTGCCGAGCTTGCTGCGGTGAAGGAAAAGAAAGCGGCACTGGAAAAGGAACTGTCTAAGTCAAAGAAAAAAGCGGCGCTGCCTTATGTAACGGCAGAGCTTACGGCAGAAAGGGAAGGAGAGTATCCCGTCGATCTGTCGTATCTCGATCACCGGGCCTATTGGAATCCGGCCTATGAGATCCATGCCGAAACCGAAAATGATGCGCTGATGCTGCGTCTGCGGGCAGTGATCTCGCAGCACACCGATGAGGATTGGGAAAACGTCAAGCTTACACTTTATACCGGCGATCCTTCGGATCGCGGATCGATTCCCGAGCTGAGGCCGCTGCATATCTGCTTCTATGTGCCGAGACCTGCCGCCCGCAGTCTCGCGGCTTTCGGCGGAATGATGAAGAGCGCCATGAGCGTGGAGGAAAAGATTAACGAGGATTCCCTTGTGCTTGCCGAAGCGGCTGCTCCGGCCATGGCGATGCAGGAGGTCGCAAACGGTTCCGGTGAGGCGGTCAAGGGCGAGACCATGACCGAATATGAGCTTTCCGGCGTCTGGAACATTCGCTCCGAACAAGAGATCCTCTGTGATATCCGAACAGACAGACTTCCCTGCCGTTACCATGCGGCGGCGGTTCCGAGACTGTCCGATGAGGTCTATCTGGCGGCGGAGGTGGCGGCAGCCGATCTGGAGGACCTTAAGGGCACTGAGGCTGCCGTTTATCTGAAGGGCGCCTTCGCCGGAAATGTCTTTCTCGATCCCGACATGACAAAGGATACGTATGACCTTTCGCTGGGGGTCGATGAAACTGTCCGGGTAAAGCGGCAGCAGAAGAAACGCTATTCCTCCAATGTGCTGCTGAAGGGTCAGAAGAAGACGGAATATGAATATGAGATCACGCTCACATCCCGCAAGGATAAGGACATATCCGTCACCGTGACGGACCAGATCCCTGTCTCGGACGAGAAATCGATCGTCGTGGAGGCGCTCGAGCTTTCCGGTGCGGAACACGAAGAGGCTACCGGACTGCTGCGCTGGAATTTCCCGTTAGCTCCCGCCGAAACGAAAACGCTGACCATGTCCTACACGGTCGCCTGGCCGAAGGATAAAACAACGCAGGAAGAGGTCAGATGAGGCTAAAAGGCAAAAATTCGTTTTGCTTGTAAAAACAGACTTCTCCTGTTTTCAGATCGACTAACTTTAGGAAAAGCCCGTCGAAAGACGGCAGCGGCTGCCGAGTTAAAAAAACTATAGCTTTTCCCCTTACTTTGGGCCTTTTAGAATGTTCCGGTCTCTTCCCAAAACAATTCATCGAGCGTTTTATCAAGAGCTTTGCACAAGGAATTTGCGGCACGGGCTGATTTAAGTCGTAGCTTTTTCATTCATACACGCCTGCTCACAACGTTTTTCATACGATGCTTCACGATAAAAGAGACATCTACATAATAATTTCAGATTCAAAATATTGCTCGGTGAAGTGTACTTTTTCCTTTATTTCTTCGGCTGAAAAGGATCGGCCTTCCGGGGCGACCACCCATTTGTCTTCCACATCATTCTTCCGATGGATAATGGCAATGACTTTCCCTGTAAACTCCCGGATCGGCTTGTTCACGCCAAGAATATAAGCGTCTTGTTCTTCTCCGTCAGGAGCCGTTATGCCTTCCACATAACCATAATTCACAGAATAATACATATCGGTATGCTTCGGATGATAGCTTCCGAGTGGTCTGTCGACCAAAACCTTTACTGTTTTTCCAAGCATATTTTTCATAAGCAGTTCTCTTGTTTGTTCCCCTCTGAAACGGGCGCCGGATTTTGCCGCACAAGATCCGCATCCCGAAAAACAGCCTTAGCACACTTTGGCTAAAAAATGATTTCCGCCAGGCAGCCGAAGAGGACGCCGCTTGCGAAAAGCATCAGCAGCAAGGAAAGGTTCTCCTTGAAATTCCGGTTCAT
>JAZRYN010000197.1:0-2873 GCA_045600745.1 Lachnospiraceae bacterium | reverse complement strand
CCTGACGGCGTATGAGAACGCTGGCGGCGACATCGACCTTTCCAAAGCGCTGATCGAAATGAAAAATCGAGGTCAAAGCGTACCAGGCGGTGCCTGCGGATTCTGGGGCGCCTGCGGTGCCGGTATCAGCACGGGCATGTTCGTATCCATCATTTCCGGCTCTACGCCGCTTGCCGGTGAACCCTTCGGCCTCTCCAACCGGATGACCGCTAAATCCCTTGACGCCATCGGCTCGGTGGGCGGGCCTCGCTGCTGCAAGCGCGATTCCTTCCTTTCCATTCTTTCCGCCATCGACTTTGTGAAAGAGCATTTCGGCATTGAAATGGAAAAACCGGAGATTATTTGCGAGTTTTCCGCAAAGAACAATCAGTGTCTCGGAGCGCGCTGTCCTTTTTCAAAGGCAAATCATAAAGGCTGATTCATTTCATATTGTCCTATGTACGGAGCAGGTCGTCAGCTTCCGGCCGACGCAGACCTATTACGCGGGTCGGGCCTACCGTCCCATGAAGCCCAAGGTGGGCAGCCTTTTCCGCATGCTACTGGTTGTTATTATACATGATTTGTTTGCAAACGGAAGATTTTTTATGCTCCGATGTACTTAATACAGAAAACAAAGCCGAAGGCTATGACCAAAAGGATCATGGCAGCGGCAGGGAGCAGGCTTTCGTCTGCTCCCCGTTTTTGTCTTTCAAAGCTGCCGACCGCATCAGGGGGCGTTCCACACGATCTCGCCGTTTACGATCGTAGCGCGTACAGAGGAGGAAATCTCCAGAGGGCTTCCGTCCAATATGGCAAGGTCTGCATCTTTTCCCGCTTTCAGGCTGCCGAGGCGTTTGTCCACGCGGCATATCTCCGCCGCGTCAATTGTTATCGCGCGCAGTGCCGCCCATTCTTCCATGCCCTCTTTGACGGAGAGCGCCGCGCACAGCGGGAGATACTGTATGCGCGACACCGGATGATCCGTCGTCAGCGCAACTTTTACACCGGCTTTCTGCAGTATTCCGGGTGTTTTGAAGTCTGACAGGCTGACTTCCTCCTTAGTCCGCGAGGCGAGAGACGGGCCGACAATGGCGGGAAATCCGCTTTCGGCTATCTCCTCCGCGATAAGATGCCCCTCAGTACAGTGATCCAGCGTCAGTCCGAGGCCGAATTCCTTCGCGATCCTTATCGCGGTGAAAATATCGTCTGCCCGGTGAACATGGGCTTTGAGCGGTATCCTGCCCTCGAAAAGCTCCCGGTAACACTCCATGCTGAATGTTCCGCTGCTGTTTGTATCAAAATACTGCCGTGCATTATAAAGCTCCTCCCGTATCAGGGAGGCTATACCCATGCGCGTTGAAGGGATGTTTCCGTTCATGCCGTAATTTGTCATCGGGTTTTCGCCGAATGCCAGCTTGATCGCCGCCGGGGCAAGGACGATCATATCGTCCACGCGGCGGCCGTGGGTCTTGATAAACGCGAACTGACCGCCGACCGCATTGGAGCTTCCCGGGCCGCACATGGCCCCGGTGATGCCGGCGGCAAGCGCGTTATGAAAGGCGCTGTCCATGGGATCAATGGCATCTATCGCGCGCAGGCACGGTGTGATGGGGTTTGTACCCTCATTCGAAGGATCGATCTGTTCGTTTGTCCGCTCCTCCGCGATGCCGATGTGACTGTGCGCATCAATAAAACCGGGAAACACGAGAAGGCCCTCTGCATCAAAAATTTCCATTTGTTCCGTCGGAGTAATGGTATCTGAAATTTCTTTTATTTTTCCGTCCTTTATGAGCAGATCCGCCCTGCGCGCCCGCGTCTCTTCCATTGTATACAGCAAGCCGTTACGAATAAGAAGCATAAACCGTCCTCTTCTCCTTTTTGCGAAATAATTGCATTGTATAGTTTCCCAAAAGTGAGGAAAACTATCCTCGTCATCAAAAAAGGAGGCAAAAAAAATGTCAAACAATCAGAATAACCAGAACCAGCAGAACCAGAGAAATAACCAGAATCATCAGAATCAGCAGAATCAGCAGAACAACCAGAACCAGAGAAACAACCAGAACCAGCAGAATAATCAGGAGCAGCAGAATAATCAGCGCAGATAATCGCCGCAAAAAGCTGTAATATACAGACTTTACCGTAACGCACTGACTGCGCCAAAATGAAACAAGCACCGTTTTCCGAATGAAAACGGTGCTTGTTTTTAATCGTTCGGTTCCGCATAGTGCGGTTCGAGAAGGATACGGCGGCGTTTGATAAGGTAATAGACAAGCATGGCGACTGCGGTGATCGCCCACGACGCCGGGTAGCACAAGGAAATGCCCTTGATAGTATGGTGTGCCGGGAAAATGAACGCTACCCACAGTATGCGTAAGCCGCAGATGCCGAGGGCCGTCAGAATGACCGGAACAAGCGTATCCCCCATTCCGCGCAGGACGCCGGTGAGTACTTCAATGACCGTCCAGACGCAGTAATACGGGACAAAGTACATCATAAGTCTCAGAGTACATTCTATGACATCCGCGTCGTCAATAAGGATATGGATGCCGAACTGAGCAAACAGCAGAATGAGTACGGAAAGCACTGCTGTAATAAGCAGGGAAATGATCATGCCGAGTTTTGCGCAGCCGAGGATACGGTCTTTCCTTCCGGCGCCGTAATTCTGGCCCACAAAGCTCATGATCGCCGTGCCGGGGGCGCTGCTTATCGCCCAGTATACACCGTCGATCTTGCCGGACATGCTCCACGACGCGACCGCCACAGTGCCGAGAGAATTGAGCGCGATCTGAATGATGAAGTTGGAGACATTATACATGCTGGACTGCAGCGCGGATGGAATGCCTATCGCCATAATGCGTTTAAGGCTGTTCAGGTGCATGCAGAGTGTACGCGGT